>NZ_AXBF01000004.1 GCF_000473205.1 Pseudophaeobacter arcticus DSM 23566 | reverse complement strand
CAGAGCAGGGCGATAGGATGATTTTGGTCTCGGACCGGATGCAGCAGGGGTACAGCTATCGTTTGACGGCCAAAATGGGCGCGGAGTTCGACGAGGCCTTTACCCCGTTTCATACACCGGCTGAGATGCTGGCGCTGGGGGTCTTTGAGGGCAAATACCTGAATGACTGCCGTGCTGAGTTCCCGGCAGCCTGGTTCGACGAGGCTAAACTCTCTGAGACCGCCGATGTGGCAAAGAACTATTTTGGCATCAAAAGCCGCCAACCCCTGGGCCATTGGCAAGACAAGGGCTGGATCTACGGCCCAGATCCGCGCGGATGGTTTCAGTGGTATTGCCGCTATTACATGGGGCGTCGCCTGACAGATATCGACCAGATCCAGATCAAACGCTGGCGTGGCTTTGCCCGACATGCCGGTCAGATCCGCGCCAATTGTTATCCGGGGGATGTCTTTTGTCGCCCGCGGCAAAGGCAGGCGCTTTTGCAATGGGCCTATGACCCCTTCATCTGATTGATGTGAGGTGGTTCAGGCTGTGCCGGAGTGGTTGAGTATTCAAGAAATGGAATTTTGGTTGAACGAATCTCCTTATGGTGGCGCGGGGGATGGGCTATGCTGGAGCCGTGACGCGCATTGTTTCTGGGCACCGGACAGCGGGTTTGGGCGTGTTTTTGCAAAAGAACCTGCCGCCATTACAGATTTGTCTGGTTCTCTCTTTTTCATAGACGTGGTAGTAAGGGGCAAATTTTTTGATGGAGACTGTTTATGACAATCCGTAGAATTTTGATTATTGGATCTTCACTTGGTGCCCTTGCGAGCTCTGCATTTGCTGCAGTTGAACCGCTGAATTGTAAAGCGCCTGTCAATGCAGCCCAGGAAGAGTGCTTTTGCCAAGACAGCAATATTCCTAACTTGTCCGATGCAGACAAAGAGCTTTGTGTTGCTTGGATTGCCAGTGGCGGCGTGCCCGCTGGTGGTGGCGCGGCCGTCACCAACTTTGCGCCACTGATCGCGCCGGTTGCCGGTGTTCTGGGTGCTGCTGCGGCTGCAGGTGCAGGTGGGTCCACGACCGGTACGACCGGAACAACCAGCACCACTGGAACCAACTGAACCCTGTTGATAACCTCAGGTTCTGATGAATCGGCCTGCCGCCTGGTGGGCCGATCTTGTTTTAAACCTATGACATCCCCGCGACCGGTATGTGCCTAGGGTTTTCCGCCTAAGCGCTGTTAGGCCGTAAAGAAAGAGACGCCATCTGGGCCAATTTGAGCAACGGTGAGTTTGCCGGTGGCATAGGCGCCGGTGTCAATTGCAATCCGGCCGTTTCGGGCAGTGGCGCTGTCCACAATGGTGTGGCCATGGACAATCCAGATTCCATCCCTGCGAGGAGTTTTGTGAAATTCCGGATGCCCCCATAACAAGTGATGTTGTTGCTGATCTTGCAGAGCCGTTTCAGGATCGGCTGCCGCGTGAACGACAGCCACATTTCCGGAGCAAAAGCGCAAGGGGAGGGCCTGTATCCAGTTAATCAGTTCCGGCCCCATGGCCGCGATCAAGGCATCCCGCACCTCGAGCAGCCTGCTGGACGCAGTGGTCTCGGTCACGCCGCTGACGCCAAAACTGGCCAGAGTTTGCAATCCTCCGTAGCGCAGCCAGCGTGAACCCTGCCCTGTGGGATCCTCAAGAAATTTGAGCAGCATTTCTTCATGGTTGCCCTTCAGGCATTGAATGTCACGGCGGTCATGCAACAGGCGCAGGACCTCGGCGCTGTTTTCGCCCCGGTCGATGTAGTCGCCAACACAGATGATTTGATCAGCGGGAGACAGGTGCTCCAAGGCTCGCTTCAAAAGATCGGCCCGGCCATGGATGTCACCAATCGCATAGAAGGGTTTGGCTGGGGCAAGGGGCGGGAAAACTGTTGAATTACCGCGTAGTCTGGTAATCCATGCGCCAATCATTGTGGTGTCTCCAAGGGTAAGGTACTGAATGTGATATTAGAGGCGCAGATAACCAGGAACTGTTATCCTGTGTCGGGCAATTTGGGAAGAGAACCTGGTTATTTGCTAGGGTTTTAGCACGAATTTGTTTGGGTGATTTGTATGCGATTTTTCGCAGGTTTTGGTGTGGCACTTTATTTCTTGCTGACTGGGGGCACCCCTAGCCAAGCGCAACACCTGTCGACCTATGGTACGCCGGGTTTGATCGACATGCCCACAGCCGAAGTGATGCCAGATGGAAACCTGGCGACCACCGCCTTCGTGATGCGGGACACGAACCGGAATACTGTTACATTTCAGATCCTTCCACGCATATATGGGAGTTTTCGCTACTCCTATATCGAGGATTTTAACGCAGGTGGAACGCAAAGCCGCTATGATAGAAGCTTTGATATCCACTACCAAATCCGCGAAGAAACCCGACGTGGCCCCGCCTTAGCTGTTGGCCTGCGGGACTTTGGCGGCACGGGTATTTATAGTGGCGAGTACCTGGTCGCAACCAAGACATTTGCGGAGCGATGGAAAGTCACCGGAGGTATGGGCTGGGGGCGATTGGGTCTGCGCAACAGTTTTACCAATCCCTTTGCTGCACTGGATAGCCGTTTTGAGGTCCGGCCGGCCCTGAATGTTGTCACCGGTGGGCAGTTTAACTTTAGTCAGTGGTTTCGTGGACCCGCCGCATTGTTTGGTGGTGTACAATATAATGTCGGTAATCGTCTCACCCTGTTGGCTGAATATTCCTCAGACACCTATCCCGGGGAGACAGCGAACATTGGTTTTGACGCCAGCAACCCATTCAATTTTGGTGCGAGTTACCGGTTCGACAATGGTCTCACTCTGAATGGCTATTATATGTATGGCTCCACATTGGGACTTCAGCTGAGCTATACATTGGACCCCAGGAAGGCGCGGGCGCCTGGGGGACAGGATGCAGCGGCCCCGGCTCTCAGTTCTATGCAGCAGGTCGCTGCGGCAAGTTGGAACTTGCCGCCCGAACAGACCGCTGGTGATGGCCCTTCTACCCGTGATGTATTGCGCAGCCGATTGGGCGACCAGGGTCAGCGCCTGGTGGGATATGAGGTGGCTGGAGAGCGCGCCACTGTGGAGGTGGAAAACGACAAGTTCCACGTCTCTGCGCAGGCCATTGGCCGCACCGCCCGCGCTATGGCGAACACGCTGCACCCGTCAGTGAAGGTTTTTGTGATTACCCTGCGCCGTCAGGGGCTGCCGATCACCACAGCAGAAATCCGCCGCGCTGATCTGTACAATCTGGAGAACGAGCTGGATGGCGCCTGGGCCACCCTGGCGCGGACTTCCATTCGCGATGAGCCAAGCGGTTTGCCGACAGGAACGGTTGAAGGTGCCTATCCTCACCTGAGCTATTTTCTTGGCCCCTACGGCCGCCTGTCATTCTTTGACCCAGATAACCCCCTGCGATACGAGGTTGGTCTTGCTGCCCGTGCCACCTATGTGGCGCGCCCAGGTTTGACCTTTCTCGGAGTCGTCCGGCAGCCAGTGGCCAGTACACTTGCCGACACCACCCGGGTATCGAATTCTGTTTTGCCACATGTGCGTTCAGATTGGGCCAGCTATTCACAGGAGTCCAATCTGCAAATTGGCAACTTGACTGCTGAATACCTGTGGCGTCCCGGGCCGGATCTATTTGCGCGTGTCACTGCAGGCTATCTTGAGGAAATGTATGGCGGGCTGTCGGCTGAGCTCCTTTGGTTTCCTGCGGAAAGCCACCTCGCTTTTGGGGCTGAGCTCAACTACGTCAAATAGCGTGATTTTGACATGTTGTTTGGGTTCCAAGACTACGATGTCGTAACCGGACATGTGTCCATGTATTACGACACGCCAGGGGATTATCATCTGCAGGTTGATGTCGGGCGGTATTTGGCGGGCGATTTTGGCGTCACCTTTGGGTTGGACCGTGAATTCAACAATGGCTTTAAGGTTGGCGCTTTTGCGACACTGACCAATGTTTCCTCTGCGGATTTTGGCGAAGGTTCGTTTGACAAGGGGATCCGTTTTGAGGTGCCGGTCTCCTGGTTCACCGGAACATCGAGCAAGGCCAAACTGCGTCAGGTCATTCGTCCGGTCCTGCGCGATGGTGGTGCGCGGCTCAACGTGGCCAACCGTCTGTATGAATACACCCGCGAGGAGCGGGCGGGGCGCATTGTTGGGCAATGGGGACGGTTCTACCGATGAAACATCTCATTCTTGCCCTTTGTGGCGCCGCTCTTCTACTTGGCTGCACCAATGACAACGACAGTCTTCGGCAGCTCCGCCAAGTGGTGCAACCGGGTAAGGTGGTTGTGTCGGATCCGCGGGTCGAAAGGTTGATCGAAACCAAAGCACCGCGCAAGCAGGTGAGTTTTGAACGAAATGATCTGGCGGGGGTTGTTGCCTTGGAGTCCCGCCGAGATGGGATCGAGACCTGGTTGTCCGTGGATGGCGCGACTTTGATTATGCAAGAGGGCATGGTCGTCGGCACCCGAGGCTTCGGTGGCGGTTTAATGGCCTCGGATGTTGCCCAATCCCTGGATGCAGTATTGTCAGGGCAGGGCGGTTATACCCTTCGCTTTCATAGTTTCCTGAATGGCAATGATGAGACGGTGCTGCGCAGCTACAAATGTGAGGTCAAATCCCTGGGGGCCAACCCTGCAACCATTCTTGGTGAATTGGTTCCGGCGCGCCAGATGACGGAAACTTGCCGCAGCCTGGGGCAGGTGTTTGTGAACTCTTACTGGGTGGCCGAGGCCGGAGGGGGCATTATTCAGTCGCGCCAATGGCTGGGTGACTTCCTGGGCTCCGTGACATTGCGAGATATCCCTCAGGATGCGTTTTGATTATTCGTGAAGTGCAAAGCGCGTGAATAGCGGCCTGAAAGCTGAGAATCAGGGCGTATAGGTTTGATAATTGTGCTGTTTTGTTGGGCGAATTGGTGGATAGATGCAATAATCGTTCTGTAAAACTAATATGAAAAAAGCGCTCCGATCTTATTTAAACCCCCTGCAGCACTGGGTTGTGGGGCGAAACCTCTGGGGATTTTGGTGGTATGGAAAATTATTTATTTTCAAGTCGGTAACTGAAGGTTCCGCCCCCAGGAACAACCCAGAGCAGCCCGTCGGCTGATCGTCCGGCGTCACGGTAATTTATTAACCATTCTCAAAAACATCTTATCTCTTTGTTTACTTTGACCTTGGTGGCGCGTTACAAACACTAAAGTTTTAGATTCTTTTTTTGTAAGTTGTAGCGATGCTGGATTTTTGGATTCCGCTTTTTACTTCGGTAATTGTATCGGCCGTTTTGGTCATTACGAAGTCAAAGCATTTGAAGTTTACTGGAGCGGGAGCAGACACTTCCGCAGTACAAGCCTCACATACTGTACCGACGCCTCGCATTGGCGGCTTGGCCGTCATGGCTGGTATGGTGAGTGGTGTGATGTTCGACTTGGCGCAGGGGCATACCCTGTACCTGATCTTGCTGCTGACAGGCCTCCCAATGTTTCTAACCGGGCTTGGGGAAGATCTGTTTCGGCATATCTCAACCAAAGTTCGGTATCTCGCGACGGTTGTCTCCGCTGCAATCGCGATTTGGGCAACGGGGATCTGGATCACCACAGCAGATTCCTACGGGTTGGAATGGGCCTTCGCCCTGCCTCCGCTTGCCATTTTGATCACCCTGTTTGTTGTGGCCAGTTACTGTCATGCGTTTAACCTTATTGACGGGCTGAACGGGCTTGCTTCGGGTACGGGCATTCTGATTGCCGTTGGTCTGGCAGGGATTGCAGTGCAGGCCGGGCAGCAAGAGATTGTCAGTATGTGCATGATCACAGCTGTATCAATTGCTGGTTTCTTTCTCTTCAACTTCCCGTTTGGCCGCCTTTTCCTGGGCGATAGCGGCGCCTACATCATCGGCTATATGCTCACCTGGACTGGCTTGGTGATCCTTCACCTTGAGCCAGCGACATCAACCTGGGCACTGTTCCTGATATTCTTCTGCCCTTTGTTGCCGCTCTTTTTCTTTCAAACTGTGGCATAGCTTATCATTCTTCTTCGGTTTCTCCGGGGGTTACATCCTCTGGGTCGAAGGTTCGTGTTATTCCACTGACAGCAGAGTCGGTGCTGGTGGCCAACCGAAGCGCCTATACGCCAAAGCAGCTGCCTGATGCTTTTTTTGCCTCAGCCGGAGCGCCTGCTGGGTTTGCGGGTACCTAACGCAGCGGTCGAGCCGGCATATAGGCCTGAAACCCGGCCGGGACATGTGGCAACACGGCTGCCGCCAGCCCCAGCCCAGACGCCCTATCGTATTGGCGTTGCCGATACTTTGCTGCTCGCTACCCCAAGTGCCTCGTCCTCGGTTGAGCAGCTTTCGGGACTTTTGGCGGCCCAAAATCGTCGGCAGGGGTATTCGGTTCAGGACGATGGATCCATTTCGATCCCCGACGTTGGGCGCGTGCTCGTGGCCGGAAAATCCCTGGAAGAAGCAGAAAGCGCTGTTTTTAACAGTTTGGTTGAAGCGGGCATCAATCCGGCCTTCAGTCTGGAAATCTCGGAGTTCAACTCGCAGCGGGTGTCGGTTGGCGGCGCAGTGAATAATCCCACTGTTGTGCCACTGACCTTGTCACCCTTAAAGTTGAATCAGGCCGTGAATGCGGCAGGCGGGTTCTCCTTGAGCGATTTGGATTATGCATCCATTCGCATCTACCGAGATGGCACATTGTACCAAATCCCGGTCAAGGAATATTATAGCAAAGGCTCTTTGCAAAATACGCTTTTGGTGGACGGCGACAGTGTCTTTGTCGATACCGATTTTGATCTCGACAAGGCGACGCTATATTTTGAGCAGCAGATCAAACTGACCGAGTTTCGCCAGTCTGCCCGCAACACTGCTCTTTCCGAGCTGGAGCTGGAGGCTGATCTTCGCCGCGCGGAATTGGCAGAGCGACGCAGCAACTTTGAGGATCGCGTTGCTTTGGACGCTGTCGAGCGGGACTATGCCTATGTTCTGGGTGAGGTTGGACGCCAGTCACGGTTCCCGCTTCCCTTTGGCCACAAGGCTACTTTGGCAGATGCTCTTTATAGTGAGGCGACAGGTTACAGTAATCGTACGGGTGATCCGCGCCATATCTACGTTCTGCGCAGCAGCAATGACCCGGCTGGTTTTTCCGGAATGACTGCTTGGAATCTCGACGCACGCAATGCTGCAAATTTCATTCTCGCAACGCGGTTGGAGCTTCGGCCTAATGATGTTGTCTTTATTGCGGAGCAACCGGTCACAAAATGGAACCGGGTTTTCACACAGCTTGGGCCAAGTATCCTGTCCAGTTCGGTGGCTGCAGTAAATTAATTCTCCTCATTTTAAAGTATAGAATGGGGCCTTTTGAACGGAACTTCTGACGTGAGCACATTCGAAAATATGTCCCAAATGGGTGTTTCTTCGCCAGTCCAAAGGGCCTCTCAGGCTGCGCAGCCTCTTTCGGATGATGGTATCGACCTGGGGCAGCTGTTGCGAACCCTTTGGCGCGGTAAGTTCTGGATCCTGATCTCCATGTTGGTGGCGATCCTGGTGGGCGGATATTATGCCTATGCAGTTGCGGTCCCCCTCTATTCGACAACTTCCGTCGTGACGCTTGAAAACCGTCAGGAGCAGGTCGTTGATTTTGAAAGTGTTGTCTCTGGGCTGGGGGGGGACCAGACCAGTATCAATACCGAGGTTGAGATCCTTAGGTCCCGTGCATTGATCAAAAAGCTGGTTATCAAACTGGACCTGATGAGCGACCCGGAGTTCAACATCAGCCTTCGAGAGGACACAGGGTTTTCTGTATCTGGTGTGATTGATGGCGTTAAGAACTTGCTGCTTGGTGCCCCGGACCCAAAGCCGGACCCAACGGAAGAACAGCTGTTAGAGACTGTTACAACTGCCGTTCGGTCTGCTATCTCCATCTCCAATATTCGCAACACGTATGTTTTCAATCTGCGGGTGACGACTGAAGGGGCGCAAAAATCCAAGCTGATGGCGAACACGCTGGCGGATCTTTATGTACTCAATCAGTTGGATGTGAAATTTGAAGCAACGCAGCGGGCAACGGCATGGTTGTCCGAGCGGGTGGCCGACCTCCAGGTTGACCTCGAGAACTCTGAGGCGCGCGCCAAGGAATTCAACGCCGGCACCGAACTGATTAGCCCGGAAGTTCTGGAAGGTTTGAACCGACAGGCCAAGGATACGCGTGAGCGGCTGAAAACAACATCGGACCGGATTTCCGTGGTGTCCGCCCGCATCGCCGACATGCAGGTTGCGCTTGACGGTCGCGACCGGGCAGAAATGGCACGGCTGGCGAATAACCCAACACTGACACAAAGCCTGGCGCGGGTTGAGGCGGGCACCACACCAGCGGAGCTTTTTGACAGCCAGTTTGAACAAATTCAGCGCAGTGAAACCGTTAGCCTGAGCCGGTTGCAGACTCAGGCGGCGGGTCTCAAACAATCTTTGGTCACAATCGACGGCCAGATTGAGCGGCAGTCCAAGGATCTGGTCACACTGCAGCAGCTGACACGAGAGGCAGAAGCGGCGCGGTCGATCTACGAATATTTTCTGGGCCGCCTCAAGGAAACCTCTGTTCAGCAAGGAATCCAGCAGGCCGATAGCCGGGTTCTGTCCCAGGCTGTATTACCCGATGTGCCATCGGCACCCAAAAAGTCACGTGTTTTGGCGTTTTCGGCCATTCTGGGCGCAATAGCAGGTGTTGCCGGTCTTCTTCTGCGTGAATTCATGAGCAATTCATTCCGTTCTGCGCAGCAGTTGCAATCTGCCACGGGCTTTACAGTCTTAGGCCAGGTGCCCAAATTCCCCGGCCGCAAGCGCAGAGGGGTTATCGAGTATCTCAAGGAGAAACCAACGTCAGCAGGGGCTGAAGCCATTCGTAATTTGCGGACCTCCGTTATGCTGTCAAATGTGGATAAGCCGCCTCAGGTGATTATGTTGACGTCGTCAATTCCGGGAGAAGGGAAAACAACTCTGTCATTGGCCCTCGCTCAGAGTTTTTCGGGACTTAACAAAAAGGTTCTCCTGATTGAAGGCGATCTGCGAAGATTGGTATTCTCCGAATATTTTGAGGCTGAGCCCAATAAGAAGGGGTTGGTCTCTGTATTGTCCGGGGAGAGCACATTTGAGGAGGCGATCCGCAGTATTGATATTGTCGGAACAGATGTTTTGCTTGGGGAGAAGACCCAGGCAAACGTTGCGGATCTATTTGAATCAGAGAGATTTGCCAACTTGATGGAATTGGCCCGCAGTAAATACGATATCATCCTGATTGATACGCCTCCTGTCTTGGTGGTCCCCGATGCCCGTACTATTGCGCAGCACGCAGATTCCTTGTTGTTTGCAGTGCGTTGGGACAGCACCAGCCAGGAACAGGTTGCCGAAGGTATTAGAATGCTCGCAAGTGTCAATATACGGCCAACGGGCGTTGTATTGAGCCAGATCGATATGAAGGGAATGAAGCGCTATGGGTATGGTGGTCAGTATGGCGCGTACTCTCAATACGGCCGCAAGTATTATGTGAATTAATTATTATAGGGAACTGAGGTTGGTCATTGCGCCTGAAATAGATCAACTGTCGAACAGTTCTGGATAAAGAGTGACAAACTTAGTATGAGGAGGATCCTATTGCTAACCTGTATTTCAGAGCAGCTCAGCGCAATTGGCAACCCTGATGATCGCGTAAACATTTGAAGTCTTTATGACAATTTACTTATCTATTGCATCTGCCTGTAGATGCTGCAAATACTCACAAGTATTTTAGAACGTTGGAAACCATTATGCTTAAAAACAGTACGATTCTTGTTACTGGCGGAACTGGATCTTTTGGCAATACTTTCATTCCGATGACCTTGGAAAAGTACAATCCAAAGAAGGTTATTGTTCTTTCCCCGGATGAAATGAAGCAATGGGAGATGGCCAAAAAGTTCGAGGGCGACAGCCGTGTCCGTTTCTTTATCGGCGACGTGCGGGACCGCGAGCGCCTGTACCGGGCTTTGGACGGGGTCGACTACGTGGTTCACGCGGCGGCTACCAAGATTGTACCAACGGCGGAGTACAACCCGTTTGAATGTGTAAAAACCAATGTTATGGGTGCAATGAACTTGATTGACGCCTGTATCGACAAGGGCGTGAAGCGCGTTGTGGCGCTCTCCACTGACAAGGCTTCCAGCCCAATCAATCTTTATGGTGCCACGAAACTGGCCTCCGACAAACTTTTTGTAGCGGGCAATGCTTATTCGGGTGAGCACGGAACCCAGTTTGCCGTGGTGCGCTATGGGAATGTCATGGGGTCGCGCGGGTCGGTGATTCCGTTTTTCATGTCGATCCGTGACACTGGTGAATTGCCCATCACCGACACCCGTATGACCCGCTTCATGATCTCGCTCGAACAGGGCGTCGAATTGGTCTGGCACGCCTTCGCGGACATGGAAGGCGGCGAAATCTACGTCAAGAAAATTCCCTCGATGAATGTCACCGACGTGGCGCGTGTGGTGGCCCCCGAGGCCAGGCAGAAGGTCATCGGTATCCGTCCGGGCGAAAAGATCCACGAACAGATGGTCGGCGAGGAAGACGCCTTCTTCACCTACGAATACGCCGAGCATTTCAAGATCCTGCCGCAGATCAATGAATGGTCCACCAGCCCCGAGCGGATCAAGGATGGCCAGCGCGTGCCCGAGGGGTTTGTCTATTCCAGTGGCAACAACACCGAATGGATGAGCGACGCGGAACTCCAGGCCTGGATTGACAGCAACGAAGGCAAGATTGGTAAAATCTGATGATCCCCTATGGTCGCCAGGACATCCGGCAGCAGGATCTCGATGCGGTCATCGAGGTTCTGAAATCCGACTTCATCACCCAGGGCCCGGTGGTCCCGCAGTTCGAGGACGCCCTGGCGGAAAAATCCGGCGCGGCGCACGCGGTGGCGATGAACTCCGCCACCTCGGCACTGCACGTCGCCGTGGTGGCGCTGGGGCTGGGGCAGGGCGATCTGATGTGGACCACGCCCATCACCTTTGTGGCCTCCGCCAATTGTGGACGCTACGTGGGGGCGGACGTGGATTTTGTCGATATCGACCCGGACACCTTCAATATGTGCCCCAGGGCGCTGGCCACCAAGCTGGCGCAGGCCGAGGCGGCAGGCCGCCTGCCCAAGGTGATCGTGCCGGTGCATATGTGTGGCCAGTCTGCCGCAATGTGCGAGATCGCCGAACTGGTGCGCCCCTACGGCATCCGCATCGTCGAGGACGCCAGCCACGCGGTGGGCGGCCGCTACAGGGATCAGCCGGTGGGGTCCTGCCAGTACTCGGACATCACCATCTTCAGCTTTCATCCGGTCAAGATCATCACCACCGCCGAGGGTGGCATGGCGCTGACCAATGATGCCGAACTTGCGGCCCGCATGGAGCTGCTGCGCAGCCACGGCATCACCCGCGACCCCACCCGGATGACCCAGGATTCTGACGGGCCGTGGTACTACCAGCAGGTCGAGCTGGGCTGGAACTATCGCATGACCGAGATCCAGGCAGCGCTTGGATTGAGCCAGCAGCTGCGTTTGGCCGACTATGTAGAGGCCCGCAACGCGCTGGCCAATCGATACGACCGATTGCTGGCGGATCTGCCGTTGGATCTGCCGGGACGGCTGGAGGCTACGCGCTCTGCGTTCCATCTCTATGTCATCCGACTGCATGATGCCTCGCGCCGCCGCGAGGTGTTCGAGACGCTGCGCGCCAACGGCATTGGTGTGAACCTGCATTATATCCCGGTTCACCTGCAGCCCTATTATCGCGATCTCGGTTTTGCGGAGGGGGATTTCCCTGCGGCTGAAGACTATTACAGCCGCGCCATCAGCATTCCTCTTTTTGCCCAATTGAGCGAGGTGGAGCAGGACGAAGTGGTCGCCCGAATTCTGGAAGCTTTGCAATGAGGGTTGCGGTAATCCCGGCACGCGGTGGTAGCAAGCGTATCCCCAACAAGAACATCCGCAAATTTGCTGGAAAGCCAATCATTTCATGGTCGATTGAGGCGGCGCTTGATAGTGGCTGTTTTGACAAGGTTGTTGTATCGACCGATAGTGCAGAGATAGCGGAAACAGCGCGCGCTTATGGTGCGGAGGTTCCCTTCGTTCGGCCATCGGAGTTTGCGGACGATCTGACTCCTACAATTCCTGTAATCCGTCATGCTATCCAAGAGTTGCGTCGACAGGGTCTGAGCCCGGAAGAAGTCTGCTGTATCTACGCCACGGCTCCGTTCTTGACCCCTGAAAACCTGTGCACAGCCTTTGAGATGCTGCCCGAGACGGAGGCTTTTGTTTTGGCCGTGACGGAGTATCGCTTTCCTATACAGCGCGCGCTGAGGCGTGATGCGGATGGTCGGATTGCGATGTTTTCGCCCGAATATTTTGCCACCCGATCGCAGGATCTTGAATCGGCTTGGCATGACGCTGGCCAATTCTACCTCGCGCGGGCGGTCACTTGGCTGTCAGAGTCCGTTGTTTTTCAGGAAGGCTCCATAGGGGTCGCTCTGCCAACCAGTCAAGTCCAGGATATTGATACGCCAGATGATTGGTTGCAGGCCGAACTGATGTACGAAGCTTTACAAAGCCGTATTTCCCGACAGGAGACATAGGATGAGCCAAGTTACCTTTGTCGAAAACCGGGGTAAGACTGCTTTTTGGCAAGACGTGGCCGGTGTTCTGAAGCGCAACGGACATAAAGTCAGCTGGATTGTCCAAAATCCGGTCTATAAGCCCAGTGCCCCAGGGGGGGATGTCGTCGTACTGCGTTTTCCCAACCCAGGAGATTTGCAGGACGCGGCCATCCCCGAAGCCGTGAATACCGATCGAGGGCGGACGCTTTTTGGTGCCGGACATCGCCACTACGCACATTATCAGCGAGAAATTGACCAAGCGCTTACTCAGCTGAACCCCAGCCTTGTGATTGGTGAATCTACGTTGTTTCACGAGTTGTTGACCATTGATGCTTGCGCGGTGCGGGGTATTCCCTATGTGCATCCAACCGGCACCCGCTACCCAAACGGGCGGATGATGCTGTTTGAGGGCAATACTCAGGTGCCGGCGGTGCGCAGCGGTGATGTCTGGTCGGACGAAAAACTCGACCTTTTTGCGCGGTCTTTGCAGACAGGTAATGCTTTGCCGGATTATATGCGGGTGCCGGGAAAGTTCGCTCTCTATATTCGCAAGGCCCGGCTGGCGTTGGGGCACGCGCGAACATTGTGGGGCCGCATACTGGGGGATCATTACAACACGCCTTCCTTGACGCGAAAGCTGGCGCTGTCACGCCAGCTGAAGGCTAATCTGGTGGTGTGGAAGCAGCTTCAGCGTCTGCCGGATACCGGCCTAGAGGCTGGCCCGGTGATCCTGTACCCGCTGCAAATGCAGCCAGAAGCCAATATCGAGGTCTGGGGACGACCGTTTTCCAACCAAGTGGAAATCGTCGAACGCTGCCTGTCTGCCTTGCCAGCAAACGGGCAGGTGGCCGTGAAGGCCAATCCAAAATCAAAATACGAAGTCTCCGAAGCGCTTTTGGCGCTGGCGAGACGTGACCCGCGTGTCGTTTTGCTACCTTTGGACTGCCGAATGCCAGTGGCCCAGGATCTCGCAGTCGGTGCGGTAACGGTCACTGGAACGGTCGGTTACGAGGCCGTGTTTGGCCGAGGTCGCTGCATATCGCTGCGCCATCCCATAGTGGAACAACACTTCCCCGCGTTCCATGCGCAAACGCCTGAGGCGGCCGTAGGTCGTTTGCTGGACGATCCGCAGGCAGGACGTGGAAATCTAGATACGGGGCGGGCGCTGCTTAAGCTGCTCATTGCTGATAGCTTTGAGGGTAGGATCAACGAGCTGGCCTTTGACCCTGACTGCCGTTCCCCGGAGAATATTGAAAGAGTGGCAGGCGTTTTGGAAAAGCTTTTGCACAAGTTGGAGCAACAACATGTGGCATAGCCGCTTTGGGTTGCACGATGTGACGTGGGGGAGAGGAGAGCCAGGAATGGCCACTGGGCGTATCGTAATTCGCGCCGATTCTGGTCTGGACATCGGAACCGGGCATGTCATGCGCTGCCTGACTCTGGCGGATGCCTTGCGTGACCAGGGCGCTGAGGTGGTCTTTGTCACCCGTAGGCACAAAGGCCATGTGATCTCTGCTCTCACCGGACGGGGGCACCGTGTGGTAATTTTGCCGGGCAATACTGGGGTTTCTTATGGGGCGCATCCGGCGCCGCCTGCCCATGCCGGTTGGCTGGGAGCAGCTTGGAGCGAAGACGCGGCTGCCACCCGCAGGGTTCTGGATGCCGAGGGGGCAGATTGGCTGGTGATGGATCACTATGCGCTGGACCGGGAATGGCAACAAGCGGCGCTGACTGCTGGCACCCGGCTTTTGGTGGTGGACGATCTGGCAGATCGCCCACATATGGCGGATATACTGCTGGACCAGAATGCGGGGCGGCAGGCGGCGGATTACAATGGGTTGGTGCCGGATGATTGTGACCGCCTTATCGGTCCGACCCATGCATTGCTGCGGGCTGAATTTGCCCAGTCGCGTTCCGAAGCGCTGGCGCGCCGCGACAGCCTGAGCAGGCCTGAGAGACTTCTGGTCACACTTGGAGGCATCGACAAGACAAACGTTGCTGCGACGGTACTGGAGGCCCTGGCCGCAAGCCCTGTAGCTGCCGGTTTTGAGATCACCGTCATAATGGGCGGCAGTGCGCCGTGGCTCGAAGAGGTGCAGTCTAGAGCCGCCTGCATGCCCATGCCTACTGAGGTGGCTATCGATGTGGCCAATATGGCTCAGCACATGACCAGGGCCGATCTTTGCATCGGCGCAGCCGGGTCAACCGCTTGGGAGCGCTGCACCCTCGGTTTGCCGACCCTTCAGGTTGTGCTCGCCGATAACCAGATGGCTGCCGCATCTTATATGGACAAACACGGTTTGGCGCTGGCGCTGCCTTTTCCCGATGCGCCGGATTTCGCAAGCGCAGTGTCGAAGGGGCTGGAGCACCTGAGCCAGCGAGATACATATCGCACCATGGCCCATCGCGCCGCTGCCCTGACCGATGGGGAGGGAACCGGGCGTCTCGCACACCAATTGATAGACAGGGAGCCGCTGCATGCGCATTGATCTTCTATGTACCAACCGCACTCACCCGGTGGTGCCCAGCCTGCGCGATTGGATCTCCGCGCGCGCCGGAGATCACACACTCCGGCTGATTCACGACAAGTCCGACCTGCAAGAAGGGGACATCCTCTTTCTAGTGTCCTGCAGCCAGTTGATCGCTCGCGATGACCGCGCGCGCTATCGCACCACCATGGTTTTACACGCCAGTGATTTGCCTGAGGGACGCGGTTGGAGCCCGCACGTCTGGGACATTCTGGCTGGCAGAGAGGAATTGACACTCTCGTTGCTCACGGCTGAAGATGGCGTCGATAGTGGCGCAATCTGGGCCAAGCGGCACTTTCATGTGCCACGTCATGCCCTGAGCGCCGAGATCAACGCGTTGCTGTTCGAAGCGGAACTGGCGTTGA
This sequence comes from Pseudophaeobacter arcticus DSM 23566, assembly GCF_000473205.1. Lineage (NCBI taxonomy): Bacteria > Pseudomonadati > Pseudomonadota > Alphaproteobacteria > Rhodobacterales > Roseobacteraceae > Pseudophaeobacter > Pseudophaeobacter arcticus. The sequence continues at coordinate 264,308 of NZ_AXBF01000004.1, read as the reverse complement.
TGGATCGTGGCATTGAAATGGTCGCGGCTGGTGAGTATCCCCAACCTCAGCCGGATGCTGAGGCCAGCTACCACCCGCGCCGGACGCCGGAAGATAGCCGCCTAGACCCAAGCCAACCCTTAGCAGAGCTGTTTGATCGGATCCGCGTTGCGGACCCTGACCGTTATCCGGCTTTTTTTGAGATGCATGGGAAGACCTTTGAGCTAACCTTGAAAAAACGGGAAATTTGAAAATGGAAATTTCAGGACGGCTGATCGGCCCGGATCACACTCCCTATGTCATTGCCGAACTGTCCGCCAACCACAATGGCGACTATGATCAGGCATTGCGCATTATCGAGGCCGCCAAAGCCGTTGGTGCCGACGCGGTCAAGCTGCAAACCTACACGCCGGATACCATCACGCTGAACGCGAATACCGAGGATTTTGTGGTTAAGGGGGGACTATGGAACGGGCGCACACTTTACGATCTCTACGAGGAGGCACACACGCCCTGGGATTGGCACAAGCCGCTGTTTGAGCATGCGCACAAACTGGACATCACCATGTTTTCTTCGCCTTTCGACACCACGGCGGTGGATCTGCTGATGGATCTGAACGCGCCGGCGTTCAAGATTGCCTCCTTTGAGGTAATCGACCTGCCGCTGATCCGCTATGTGGCCTCGACCGGGAAACCGATGATCATCTCAACCGGCATGGCCGATGACGAGGAAATCGCCGAAGCCGCACAGGCCGCGCGCGACGGCGGCTGCACCGATTTTGCCTTGCTGCACTGTGTGTCGGGGTATCCAGCCCCTGCTGCGGATTACAACCTTGCAACCATCCCTGACATGGCGCGGCGCTGGGGCGTGCCGGTGGGCCTGTCGGATCATACGCTAGACAATACCACGGCGATTGCCAGCGTAGCGCTCGGGGCCTCGATAATCGAGAAACATTTTACCCTAGACCGCAGGGGGGGTGGCCCCGATGACAGCTTTTCATTAGAGCCGACGGAGTTCGCGCAACTCTGCCAAGGTGCCCTCACCGCATGGGAGGCCATCGGCCACATTGATTATGGCCGCAAATCCAGCGAAGTGGGGAACGTGACCTTCCGCCGATCCCTTTATTTTGTGAAGGATCTCAAAGCAGGTGAGATCGTGACCGCTGATGCAATCCGTTCGGTCCGCCCCGGCTATGGTCTGCCGCCAAAACACACCGACGTGGTGATTGGCAAGCGGGTTACTCGCGTGGTCAAGGCCAACACGCCTACGTCCTGGGAGGTCCTGGAAGAGGACCAAAACGCATGAAGCAGCGCCTGATCAGCCTTGAACGCACCCTATTGCGCGCCGCGCCAGTGGGGCTTTTGGTGCGCATCTTTGTGACCTTGGGATTTCGGTTGCGCTGGCTCTGGGGGCGGGTCAGCAATCCCACTCGGCGGGCCGCTCTGGCACAGCGGCTGACTGGCTTCAAACCCGACCACACCCCTGCCGACGCAGCCCGTGCTGACGCAGGATTACGCGATCTGACCAGCTCGGGCCTGCCCGCAGTGGCGTCTTATGATCGTTGGATCAATCGAGCGTACCTGAAGTAAGAAGCGCGCCCGTTCGGACTTCTTCTCCGGATGGGAAAATGCGGAGAATTGCATGATCTATCGCCCGGAAAACGTTCTCTTCATGGGGATCGGCCTCTACGTTCTGATCTACCTGTTCAGCCCGCTTGAAGTGCTGGTGGAAATGGAGTTTGGGAGTTTCGTCTTCATCGGGTTGAGCATTGCCGCGCTGGTGCTGGGCAGCCGGGTGGCGGATTATTTTCGCCTGGGCGGGACAATCCGGCAGATCCCTGCCGCACGACTGATGCGGATAGAAAACCGGTTGTTCTGGATCATGATCTGCCTAGGGGGGCTGGGCAACCTGCTGCGGCTTGTGGACAAGTATGTGTTGCGTGGCGTGGGCAGCCTGACTGGTCTTGAGGCGCGCGAGGTGTTGGTCGAGACAAGTGTTACCAAGCTATCTCTGATTGGCGGTGTGCTTTATCCTTTCGGCTACCTACCAATCATAATCCTGTTGGGGGCACGGGTCTTGCCCCTCCGCCGTTGGAAACTGGTTCTGGCGGCCTTCATCTTCTTGATCCCGGCGCTGGATGCGCTGGTTCTGTTCTCGCGCAGTTTCATGCTGGTAAGCCTCGCTATGATTTATTTCGGCACCTCGCTGACGCTGTTTCAGGGCCGCGCCCTGCCGCGCCAGCTGGTGCTGCCGGCCATGGTGGGGATCTTCGGCGTGCTGATGTTGTCGGTGCTGGCCTTCCTGTGGCGGCTCGACCAGATGTCCTTTGACGTGTCGGATTCGATCTTCCAGTCGGGCTATGCCTATACCGTTGTGCCCAATGCCGCGATGGAGCGACTGATCTCCGGCGACAGTGCTCTAGGCGGGCTGGTTGTGGGGCTGCTTCCCATCATGCAGTACTACGTCCACTCGATCCCGGAATTTCAGATTCTCTGGAGCGTGAACGACACTCAAACATTTGCTGGCGGGGCGCTGCATTTTGCGCCTTACGTCAAATTTCTGGCCATGTTCGGCCTGACCTCCGAGCTCGATCTGTTCACGCTCTTCCCGCGCGTCGGCATTTTTACCAGCTTCTGGGGACCGCTCTGGGTGGATTTCGGTTGGTTCGCGCTGCTCTTCATGTTTCTGTCAGGCTTCATGGCGCGTATGATTGGGCGAGCTGCCCGTAACGGCGATCTGGGGGCCTACCCGCTCTATACCTATTTCTGTGTCATTCTGTTCTTCATGCCGGTGGTGAATTTCGCCATCTCGGCGCAGGGAATGTACGTCATCAATGCCTTTGCCCTGTTCTGGGTCATGACGCGCAAAGCCGCCCGCGCGATACCGGCATGATCAGTCGCCTGTTCATGGCCCTGCGTTTCCTAGCCGGTTTCGGCATCGCGCGAGGCCTGTTGTTCTTTTCCCCGATCCTGCTGTCTAACCTGCTGCCGTTGGACCGATATGGACAGTTTGAGCTAGCCCAATCGTTAGCTTCAATCGGCGCATTGGTCATTGGCTGCGGCCTTGTTGGCACGGTTCCTCTGATCCGCCTGCGTGATGAGATCGATGGGCGCTGGGACACGCTGTTGTTGCTAGTGGCCGGACTGGGTGGGGGCTGTATTCTGCTGGCGCTGGGGGTTGGGCTCACCTCAGGTACACTGTTTTCTGTACCTGTGTTGGTACCGCTGGGCATCGGGGTACTGATGCTGCAGGGGCTCTGGGCCAATACGCTCAAGAGTGACGGGCAAGGGACGCGAGCGATCTTTGTTGAAGTCGGATTCTGGGCAGTGGCCGTTTCGGGTGCTGGGCTAACGGTCTTGAGCAAAGACCGTCTGTCGCAAGGTACCATTCCATTGGTCTTGCTGGTCTATGCTGTGGTGCTGCTGGGGGTAACCTTGGTGCAGCAGGTCCGTTGCCGTACAGGGTCCTTTGGCCTGCTGGACTTACGGCGCAACATTGCGCTGGGGCTGCCCCTAATGTTCACAGGGATACTGACCGTGTTGATTACCTCTTCGGGGCGGCTGGTACTGGGGCAAACTTCGGGAGTCGAGGCCGTCGGGCTTTACGCGGTGCTCTATCGTTCGACCACCCTGCCGCTGGTGGGACATCAGATTCTAATTATCGGATTCTTCCGGCAAATCTTTTCGTGGTCGGACGAGGTGCTGCGGGCCCGCGCTGCGGTGATCGTCGTGGGGGTAAGCGCCATGGCATTGGGGTTCTGGGTGTTGGAGCCCTATCTTGGATGGCTGCTGGGAAAGCGTTTTACCCAGATCTTTGCCGCCTATCGCGCCGAGGGGCTGACCCTGCTGGTGCAGACCATCCTGTGGTCTGCCATTGCGCTGAATGATCTGGTGAATTCGCGGCTGCAGATTGCCGGGCGCGTGACCCGTGTGACCGCACCCTATCTTGCCTTGGGTCTGGGGGCCCTGACCTTCTGGACCTGGAGCCGGGCACAACACATGCCGATCAGCGATACCCTCCATGGTTTCATCATGGGTCATTTCATTTTGATGGTTGGTTTTTATACGGTTCAATGTTGGAGTGCTTGGTGGCTTGGCCACCGCTTTGTACGCCTATGGCTGTCGACTTACGTCTGCACCGTTGGGGTGGGGCTCCTGATATTCTTAGGAGAGCTTTACGGATGAAAATTGTTCATTTTGCAAAATTCTATCCGCCGGAATACGGCGGCATCGAGAGCGTCACCGAAGCGCTGGCCGAAGATCACGCCGCCGCGGGCCATGATGTGGAAGTTGTCTGTTTTACCTCTGGCGATTCACGGGTGGAGAGGCGGGGAAGCTTAACGCTGCGCCGGGTGAAAATGCAGGCCAAAAAATCTTCACAACCACTGGCGATGGGGTATCTCGGAGCCTGCGCTCGGGCGGCGCGAGATGCGGATGTGGTCCATGTGCATACCCCAAATGTGCTGGCCTCATTGGCCGTATTGCGCGTGCCGCGCGCTATACCGGTGGTGATCCACTGGCATGCGGATATCGAGGGGAAAGGTGCGCTTGGGTACGTCGTGCGCCCGGTTGAGCGGGCGATGCTGCGACGTGCGGACAAAATTTTCGCCACCACCGAAGCCTATGCCAAGGCCTCGCCTGCGCTGACGCCCTTTAAGGACCGTATCGAGGTCATTCCAATCGGCATTGCAGATCAAGACTGCGTACCGGGGGAAGAGACGGGAGCTCAGCCCTTTGTGCTATTTGTCGGCAGATTGGTGCCCTATAAGGGGTTGCCTGTCTTGCTGGACGCCATTCGACACGTACAGGAGGACGCGATATTTCGCATCGTTGGCGTCGGTCCTGAAGAGGCGGCGTTAAAGGCGCAGGCCCGGGAAATGGGTATCACGGATAGGCTGCAGTTTATGGGGAGGGTCGACAGCGACCGGTTGCAGATGCTGTTTTCTGGTGCTGCACTGTTCTGTTTGCCCTCGGTTAACCGACTTGAGGCGTTTGGTGTGGTGTTGCTTGAGGCAATGCGCGCAGGCCGCGCCATTATTTCTACGGATATTCCCGGCAGCGGAGTGTCCTGGGTCAATACAACTGGTGCCGTTGTGCCTGTGGGAGATTCAAAGGCACTTGCAAAGGCATTGGACAAATTGCTGGCCAATCCGGAGCAGGCCGCACAGATGGGCCGTGCGGCCCGTGCGCGCTTTGAGCGTGAATTCCTCCGCGAGCTCATGAGCACACGGTTCCTGGATTTGTACAAGAGGCTCATCGAACAGGACAAGGCCGAGGTCTGAGGCGGCTTAGCTGCATATATAGGCGCCACTTTGGGGAGAATGCGGCCCTCAGCCGATGTGCACAACAGAGCCCATCGCGGCGGAAAAGTCTTGCGATGCTGATCTTTGATTACAGTCGCAGATCAGAAGCTTCAGCGGGCAGGACATATTTGAGATCATAAAGCACTGCGTCTTTGCTGCCAAATGCGCGAAAATCGCTTTCTTTCATTTTGGCAAATTCAGCGTGGGCCACGGCAATGATTATTCCGTCATAGGTGTCTTTTTCGGGGTTTTGAACAAGCTTCAATCCAAAATTGGCACGTGCAGACACCGGGTCGGCGCAAGGATCACAAACATCTACGCTCAGCCCGTAGTCTTCCAGTCCACGGACCACATCGATAATCCGCGTGTTGCGCAGGTCGGGGCAGTTTTCTTTGAAGGTCAGCCCCATGACCAGCACCCGGCGCATAGGTTTGCCGCGCTTGACCAGAGCCTTGATCATCTGTTGGGCAACATAGGTCCCCATACCGTCGTTCAGGCGTCGCCCTGCAAGCAGGATATCAGGATGATAGCCTAGGCTTTCGGCCTTATGGGTCAGGTAATAGGGGTCTACGCCGATGCAGTGACCGCCGACAAGGCCTGGGCGGAAGGGCAGGAAGTTCCACTTGCTGCCGGCCGCTTCCAGCACCGCCTCTGTGTCGATGCCCATGCGATTGAAGATCATTGCCAGCTCGTTGATCAGGGCGATATTGATATCGCGCTGGCTGTTCTCGATCACCTTGGCGGCTTCGGCGACACGGATGCTGGGGGCCAGATGTGTGCCAGCGGTGACAATTTCATTGTACAGCGCATCGACGCGCGCCGCCACCTCTGGGGTCGATCCCGAAGTTACCTTGGTGATATCGGGCAAACGGCGGGTCTTGTCACCGGGATTGATCCGTTCAGGCGAGTAGCCGACGTAGAAATCCTGATTAAATCGCAGACCGGATTCAGCCTCCAGTACGGGCACGCAGTCTTCCTCGGTGGCACCCGGATAAACGGTGCTTTCATAGATCACCAGATCGCCGGGTTTCAGCACGGCGCCAACGGTTTTGGAGGCCGCCAACAGAGGGCGCAGATCGGGGCGATGGCTGGTATCCACAGGGGTTGGAACGGTGACGATATAGATCCTGGCATCAGAGATCTTGGCAGGGTCCGTAGTGAGAGCCAGCTGGGGTGCGGCGGCCAGCTCTTGCGGCGTAGCCTCGCCGGTCTGATCTGTGCCTGCGCGCAACTCGGCGATGCGGCTTGCGTCGATGTCAAAACCCAAAGTGGGACGCTGCTGACCAAAGGCGAGGGCCAGGGGCAGGCCAACATAGCCAAGGCCAATGATGCAAATCTGATCCTGCATGCTCTGCTCCTGCACTTTTGTGACGCCTGGGTACTGACGCTCTTTCATAAACGCCCATATAGCCACTCGCCGGACGCATCACCAGCCCTACCAAAATGGAGTCGCAGCAGATGCTCGGCTTTGGGTCTTTACGGTTTGGCTTGGGCTAAGGTTTCGACTACACACAAGGCAGTATAGGGAAAGCGTATTGTAGGTGTGGAATGAAGATTGCCGTTGCTGGAATTGGATATGTTGGCCTGTCAAATGCCGTCTTGTTGGCTCAAAATCATCAGGTGACTGCAGTTGATGTGACAAAAGAGCGGGTCGATATGATCAATGCCCGCGAATGTCCCATTGTTGATGCAGAGCTGGAGGCCTTCCTGGCGGATAAACCCTTGCAGTTGACGGCCACAATGGATGCGCAGGCGGCCTATCGCGAGGCTGAGTTTGTCATTGTCGCAACGCCGACGGATTACGATACGGATACCAACTATTTTGACACCTCCAGTGTTGAAACGGTGATAAGTCAGGTTCTGGCGGTAAACCCTGCGGCCACAATTGTCATCAAATCAACCATTCCGGTGGGGTTTGTTCAGCGGCTGCGGGCTGAGCTCGGCATTGACAACCTGCTGTTCTCGCCCGAATTCCTGCGCGAAGGTCAGGCGCTATACGACAACCTGCATCCCTCGCGGATTATTGTTGGCTCACAAAGCGAAGCTGCGCGCAGATTTGCAGATTTGCTGATCGAGGGGGCGATCAAAAAGGATGTCCCGGTTCTCTTTACCGATCCCAGCGAGGCCGAGGCGATCAAGCTGTTTGCCAATACCTATCTCGCCATGCGGGTGGCGTTTTTTAATGAGCTGGACAGCTATGCGATGGCGGGTGGCATGGAGGCGCGCCAGATCATCGAAGGTATCGGGCATGATCCGCGGATCGGCAATCATTACAATAACCCCTCGTTTGGCTATGGTGGCTACTGCCTGCCCAAGGATACCAAACAGCTCTTGGCGAATTACTCAGAGGTACCGCAAAACCTCATCCGCGCCATTGTGGATGCCAATCACACCCGCAAGGATTTCCTGGCGGATCAGATCATTGCCAAGGCCCCCAAGGTGGTCGGCATCTATCGTCTGGTGATGAAGGCGGGGTCGGACAATTTTCGCCGCTCTTCGATCCAAGGTATCATGAAGCGGATCAAGGCCAAGGGGATCAAGGTTGTGGTCTACGAGCCGGTCTTGCAGGAGGGTGAATTCTTTGGCTCAGCCGTGGTGCGGGATCTGGAGGCCTTCAAACAGGTGTCAGATGTCATCGTGGCCAATCGGGTGACCGATGACATCCGCGATGTCGAAGACAAGATCTTTACCCGTGACCTGTCGGGCACCGACTAAGACCCGCTGGATCAAGGCGGGATTGCCCCGGCGCCGGTGGCCGGGGCGTATCGGTCACTCTGACCAGGTGATGGTCAGGTCTTCACGGAAGGCAAAGCGCACCAGGTGATCTGTGATCACCTGTCTCCAGCGCGCCAGATCGCCACGCGGTCCTGTGGTGGCGGTGATCTGCAACTGGTCGGCTGAGGCCGTCATTGCAACCCGGTTGCCAGTGTCAAAAGTGATGCTGCCCTGGGTCGTATCAAAGTCTGTTGTGGCTTTGTGGGACCAATGTTTGCACAGCTGTTGCAAATAGCGGCTGGCGTTTTTGGTTGTTGCCTGTCCGGTTGCGACCTGATCCGGCAGCAGCGCCAGCGCGGCCTTGGCGGTATTGCGCATGGCAGCGGCAAACAGCGTGACGTCGATATTGGTGGCCACAAAGGTCGCCCCGGCCGCAAGGCAGGCCCGCTGCATTTCTGGGTCCAGTGTCAAGATACCGCCCGCCTTGCCCGCAGCGACGATCTTGCCCATGGCCTCCATGATGGCGGCCTTGACCTCGGGCGCATCGGCATTGCCGATAAAGCCCATATCGGCAGCCAGATCCGCCGGACCGATAAAGACCCCGTCGACGCCCTCGACCTGCAAAATGTCATCCAGCGCCGCGATGCCTGCGCGGTTTTCCACCTGCACCAGCAGGCAGATTTCGGCATCGGCGGTTTGCAGATAATCCGGAATGGCTGAAAAATTCGAAGCCCGCGCCAGAGCAGAGCCAACACCGCGTAGCCCATGGGGCGGATAGGTCACCGCACGCACCAGTTCGCGCGCCTGTGCGGCGCTTTCGACCATGGGGATCAGCAGGGTCTGGGCGCCTGCATCCAGGTACTGTTTGATCATCCAGGTCTCGCCGATGGTGGGGCGGACGATGGCATGGCTGTCAAACCCGGCCAGCACCTGCATCTGCGCGGTGATCGAGCGCAGATCATTGGGCGCATGTTCGGCGTCAATCAACAACCAGTCAAACCCGGCCCCGGCGCTGATCTGCGCCACATAGGGATCAGCCAGCCCCAGCCAGCAGCCCATTTGGGGTTTCCCGGCTTTCAGCGCGGCTTTGAACGGGTTGTGCGGAGCGGGCATGGGCTATGTCCTTTTAGGTAAGATATAGTGTCACAGGAGCCTTAGGCGAAGCGAATGTCAACCGAACCAAAGGCACCAAAATCAGCGTGGATGTCGCTGCCCGAGGGGCATTCAACAGGCCGGATAAAGCTGCCGGAGAGGATCACCTGGCCCGGTTCGATGCTTTGGCCATATTGCGCCATGCGCCGGGCCAGCCAGACAACGCTTTCCACCGGATCATTCAATACGCCCGCGCCCAGACCGGTTTCCTCGACCTCGCCATTGCGGCTGGTGATGGCTCCGACCCAGCGCAGATCATGGGCGTCAAGGCTGTGGCACTCGCGGCCCAGCACGATACCTGCATTGGCGGCATTGTCGCTGATGGTGTCAAAGACGCTGCGGGTCTGGCCGGTTTCCGGGTCTGCGCGCAGGATGCGGGTATCCAGGATCTCGATCGAGGGCGTCACATAATCAGTGGCGGCAATGACTTGCGCGCGGGTGACCTCGGCGCCGCCGATGGGGGTTTTCATCACAAAGGCGATTTCGGCCTCAATGCGGGGCTGGATAAACCGCCCCGCTGGCACCGTGGCGCCGGTTTCAAACAGCATATCGTCAAACAGGATACCGCTGTCGGGAATGTCGATGTTGAGCGCATATTGCATCGCCTTGGAGGTGAGGCCGATCTTCCAGCCGATCACCTTTTGACCCGCCGCCAGTTTGGCGCGGTAGATGGCGTTTTGCACCGCATAGGCGTCATCCATGCCCATGTCCGGGTGGCGTTTGGTCAGCAGGCCGATCTGCTGGCCACTGGACTCGGCCTGCAACAGATCGGCGGCGGCCCGGGCGTGGTCCTGTGGCGTCATGATAGCACCTCGTCCTCAACGCCATTGCGCAGGGTGCCGATGCCTTCGACCTCAACCTCGACCACATCGCCGGGTTTCAGATAGCGCGGCGGATCAAAGCGGGCGCCAGCCCCCGTCGGGGTGCCGGTGATGATGATATCGCCGGGCTGTAGCGTCATGAAGGTGGAGATATATTCGATCTCGCGGCGGATCGGGAACATCATTCGCGACAGCACATCGTCCTGGCGGACCTCGCCATTGACACGGGTGATGATGCGGGCCTCATCCAGCTGTCTGGCCTCGGTGAAAGGCACCAGCCAGGGGCCGAGCGCGCCGGAGTTGTCCCAGTTCTTGCCTTGGGTGACGTTGAACTTGGCATGGCGCACCCAGTCGCGAATGGTGCCCTCATTGCAGAGCGTCAGGGCGGCGATATGGTCATAGGCGTCGTCCTGGCTGATCCGGCGACCACCCTTGCCGATGACGATGGCAACTTCGCCCTCATAGTCCAGGGTGTGGTTTTCCGGTGGCCGGACCAGATTGCGCCCATGGCCGGTGAACCCACTGGCAAAGCGGGGGAAAAGCGACATGTATTTTGGCTGGGCGCTGCCGTCTTTGTATTCGGCGTTGCGATCCGGGAAGTTGACCCCAACGCAGAGGATGCGCGGCGCATTGGGCAGTACCATCTCAAAAACATAGTCCCTGTGGGTCACCGGTCTGCCGGCGGCGGATTTTTCCAGTTCCGCCAGGCCCTGATTGGCAATCACATCATAAAGCGTTGCCCATTGTGGGCAGGCGTCATTCAGCGCGATCATACCCGTGTCGGTGACGGCGCCAAAGAATGTCGCCCCCTCGGCGCTATAGGTTGCAAAACGCATCTGGTTTCTCCTCCACAAACAGGCGCCGTGGCGCTGCCCTGCGTATCATTGTTTGATGAGATACCCGGTCAGACCGGGAAGATCACATTGGTCTGGCCAGTGCCGGAGGATGGAAAATACTCCGTCACCACTTCGCATTTGCCGGTGTATGTGTCCCAGCCAAGCGCCCCATAGAGCATCGCCGTGTCATGCATCGAGCCTTCGCCACAGCAGAATTGGGCATATTCGCCCAGCATTTTCAAGAACGTGGCATGGTCGCCCTGTTTCCACATCTCCAGCACATGCAGATCCATCTGACGGTTGAATTCGGAGGAGATGGTAAAGGTGCCATTGTTGGCGGCATAGTCCTTGTTGGCCCAGATCTTGTGGCTGAGACTGCCAGAGGCCACCAGCAGAACCTTTTCATCCGAGGCCTCAACCGCTTCGCGGATCGCTTCGCCGACAATGCGGCTCTCGTCGTGGTCATGCACTGTGGCCCAGGCGGCCACCGAGACCACCTTCATGTCATGTTCGCGGCTCATGAAGCGCATCGGCACCAGGGTGCCATATTCCAACTCCAGACTGTCGAGTTGATGGCAGAGCGTATAGGCGCCCCTGTCAGTGGCGGCTTTGGCGATGGCCTCGCCCAGGGCCGGGTTGCCATCGTAGCCATAGGGCAGGTCCTGAATGAACTGGGGGAATTCGTTCGAGGTGAACAGGCCTTCAAAGCGTTTGTTGGCATTGATGTGAAAGCCTGCGTTGATCACCCAATGGGTGTCGCAGATCACCACGGTGGTGGCGCCAAGCGCCTTGGCGCGGCGGGCGATTTCGGCGTGACCGTCAATGGCGGCCTGACGTGTGCCTTTGACCGGCCCGTCCTGCTCGGACATGAGCATGGTTGGGACATGGGTCATTTTGGCGGCAAGTACGATCTCTCCCATGGGGGTTCTCCTTATGTGAGGCGGGGGGAGGGGCCAGCCCCTCAATTTCAAATTGGCATTTGAAATTTCACCCCGGGATATTTTTGGCCAAATGAATTTGGGGTCATGCGCCGAGGCGGGTGATCTTGTGTTGGCCGGTGGCAAAGCCGATGTGTTTTTGCTCCATGTAGAAGTCAAAGCTCCAGTCGCCGCCATCGCGGCCGATGCCGCTGGCCTTGACCCCGCCAAAGGGGGTGGGCAGGTGGCGGACGTTTTCCGAGTTCACCCAGATCATGCCGGCCTCAAGCTGGTCGGTGAAGCGCAGGGCGCGGGTGAGGTCGCTGGTCCAGAGATAGCCGGTGAGGCCGTATTGGGTGTCATTGGCCAGCTCAAGCGCCTCTGCTTCTGTGCTGAAGGGGATCGAGGTCAGCACCGGGCCAAAAATTTCTTCCTGGGCGATGCGCATCTTGGTGTTGGCATCGGTGAAGAGGGTGGGGCGGATAAAATAGCCCTCATCCCCCAGTCTGGTTCCGCCAGCGGCCAGGGTGGCGCCGTCTTCCTTGGCGATGTCAAAATAGGAGGTCACCTTGGTGTAGTGCTCTTGGCTGATCAAAGGGCCAATTTCGCTGGCGGGATCCAGCGGGTGGCCAACCTTGATGGCGTTGACGCGCTCAACCAGCCGGGCTTCGAAGGCTTCGCGGATAGTATCCTGCACCAGCAGGCGCGAGGAGGAGGTACAGCGTTCGCCGTTGATGGAATAGATCATGAAGATCACCGCATCCAGCGCTCGCTCCAGATCAGCATCGTCAAAGACGATGACCGGGTTTTTACCGCCCAGTTCCAGGTGCATGCGCTTGAGTGTATCGGCACCCTGTTTGGTGATGATCGACCCGGTGCGGCTTTCGCCGACAAAGGCGATGGCCTTGATTGCGGGGTGTTCGGTCAGGCGTTTGCCTGCGTCGTGGCCATAGCCGTTGACGGTGTTGAGCACGCCGGGGGGCAGGCCGGCCTCTTCGGCGATTTCAACCAGGAGGCGGGCGGTCAGCGGGCTGTCTTCGGCGGGTTTGTGGACCACGGTGCAGCCCGCTGCGAGGGCCGGGGCGATTTTCCAGGTGGACAGCATGAAGGGGGTGTTCCAGGGGGTGATGACGCCAACCGGGCCGATGGGTTTGCGGGTGGTGATATTCATCAAGGTGGGCGATTGCAGGTGCTGGCCGTCACGGGCCTGCACCACCTGATCGGCAAAATAGCGGAAGTTTTCGGCGCCGCGCAGGGCGGCCTTGGACATGAAGCGCAGGGTCTGGCCGGTGTCCCAGCATTCGCACAGGGCAATTTCTTCGGCGCGGGCTTCGATGCCTTCGGCGACGCGGATCAGGATTTTTTTGCGCTCAACTGCGGGGATGTCGCGCCAGGCGGGGAAGGCTGCTTTGGCAGCTTCTGCGGCGGCGTCAATGTCGGCCTCTGTGCCGCGGGCCACATCGCAGATCACCGATTTGTCCACTGGTGAGGTGGATTGAAAGGTGCCCGCAGAGCCCGGGCGATCCTCGCCTGCGATCCGGTTCTGGATGCCGGTGTCCTGAAAGCGGGCAAGAAACCCGCTCAGCTTTGAGATGTTGTCGTTCAGAGCAGTCATGAGGATACCTCCAGCGAAGAGCGGCCAAGATGGTCACGAATTGAGCCGGTTTTGGGGGAAAGATCGGGGTCGATGTCGCGCATTTCCAGCGAAAGAGCGATGGAATGCCTGGCGATGGCGGGGGCCAGAAAGCTTTGCGCGGCGTCAAAGATCCGCTGGGTTGCGTCTTGTTTGACCTCGGGCGTACGCCCGGCGCGCAGGCGGATCGAGATGTCTACAAAACCATGTTTGGGATCCCCATCGGCGATGGCATAGTGGTCTACGCGGGTGGCACGCACCCGGACACCGGCCATCGGGAAGGTGTCGATTTCAACTGCGGTTGCGCGAATATGTTCACATAGCGCAGTGACGTCGACGATCTGTTCCAGATTTCCAGAGTATTCGATCTGAAAGTGGGGCATCTCGAAACCTTTACATGTTAAGTAAGGGCACCATAGTTCTGGGGAGGTGGGCTGTCAAGATTTATTTAACATGACAACTATCTTAAGCTAAACCTAAGAGCTGCCCCTAGATGCTATCCGCATTGGGGGTTTGGATCGACCTATGCCATCCCGGTTGCCAAAGCCCCTTGGCCTGCCTTTAGAGAGGCCAAGGGGGGCGTTTTGCCTTTAAACTGTCAAGTGTAGTGGGATAATCTCAATCGGGGTCAATCCTTCGGGGCCTTGGGATGCGGTGTAAAGACCTTGGTTCTAGCTGCGCGCAAAAGGGCGTTTTTGATCCCATTGGACGAAGGGGCTGGTCATACTTATGCTTGGTTATTACTGCAGGATGCGGATGATCAGTGCAGCATGCGATTTTGAAGGACGGATTTATGATTACACCAATTTTGCTTTGCGGTGGTTCCGGCACCCGGCTTTGGCCTTTGTCGCGCAAAAGCTACCCAAAACAATTTGTGCCTCTGGTGGGGGAGACCACCCTGTTTCAGGCCTCGGCGCAGCGGCTTGCGGGGGCGGAATTTGCCGCCCCGATGGTGCTGACCAATTCTGATTTCCGCTTTATCGTGACCGAGCAACTGGCAAGCGTTGGTATTGATCCCGGCGCTATCCTGATTGAACCTGCCGGGCGCAACACCGCGCCTGCGGTTCTGGCGGCGGCGCTGTATCTGGCCAAATCTGACCCCGAAGCCGTGATGCTGGTGGCGCCCTCGGATCATGTGGTGCCTGATGATGTGGCCTTTCGTGCGGCGGTGGCCGCTGGGGCCGAGGCGGCCAAACAGGGCCAGATCGTCACCTTTGGTATCAAGCCCACCCATGCTGAAACCGGCTATGGCTATCTCGAACTCACCGGGGATCCCGGCGATTTTTCTCCCCGCGCCATTGGTCTGAAACGCTTTGTCGAGAAACCCGATGCCGCCACCGCTGAGGTGATGCTGGCCTCTGGCAATTTCTTGTGGAACGCCGGGATATTTTTGTTTTCGGTCCAGACCATCCTTGCGGCCTTTGCTGCCCATGCGGCTGATCTGATGGCGCCGGTCGAGGCGGCGATTGCAGCGGGCGAAAATGATCTTGGCTTTTTCCGGCTGGACCCCGCCGCCTGGGAGACGCTTGACGATATCTCGATCGACTATGCGGTGATGGAGAAGGCTGACAATCTGACGGTGGTGCCCTTTGCGGCAGGCTGGTCTGACCTCGGCGGTTGGGATGCGGTCTGGCGTGAAAGCAAGGCCGATGCCAATGGTGTGGTTGCCAGCGGCAACGCCACGGCAATTGATTGCCGCGACAGCCTGTTGCGGTCCGAAGATGACAGCCTGGCGGTTGTGGGCATTGGCTTGCAGGATGTGATCGCGGTGGCGATGCCGGATGCGGTGCTGGTGGCGGATGCTTCCCGCGCACAGGATGTGAAACTGGCGGTGGCTGCGCTGAAGGAAAAAGGCGCCAAGCAGGCCACCGAATTCCCGATGGATCATCGCCCCTGGGGCTGGTTTGAGAGCCTGGTGGTGGGCGAACGGTTCCAGGTGAAACGTATCCACGTGCACCCCGGCGCGGCGCTGTCGCTGCAAAGCCACCATCATCGCTCAGAGCATTGGATCGTGGTGGAAGGCACCGCCAAGGTGACGGTGGATAACGAGGTGAAACTGGTGACAGAGAACCAATCGGTTTATATCCCGCTGGGGTCGGTGCACCGGATGGAAAACCCCGGAAAACTGCCAATGGTTCTGATCGAAGTCCAGACTGGCAGCTACCTTGGGGAAGATGACATCATTCGCTACGAGGATGTCTATGCCCGTGGCCAGGGGGCCAAAGGGTAATTCAACAAGGCAGCGCTCTGGAGGCCCCAGTAGGCGGGCCTCCATATGCCCGGCTGCTTGGGGCTGGGATGGGACCTGCCAAGGGGCCTGATGGGCGCGGCAGGCGCTGAGGCCTCAGTGGGGGGCCACCACCTCGCGGGCGAGAAGATCAACGTAGTCTTGTGCAGAAAATTCGCTGTCCTCACTCAGATACAGCCGGTCCAGAGCGCGCATTTCCAGCGGGGTTTTCCAGCCTGTTTCTACCCGGTTCAATGTCACCCGGCCGGGGCTGCGAAAATACAGGCCTCCGGGCGTCACAGCCGCATAATAGGCCCTGTGTTCCCCGCTGCGCGTTGTTTGTGCTGACAGGATTTTGTCCTGCCCCATCAGGATATAGATCTGGCCCCGGTCAAACCCAATGGTGAAACTGCCATCCCAGGTCTTGCGCCAGTCTGCGTCCAGGGTGCGCGACCAATGGTCATAGTGGAAGTGACCGGTGTGGAAGGTCAGTTTTAGGCCGCCCTGCCGATTGGGGCCATCAAGGCTTTCCAGGGTTAAGGCAGCAACCGCAGTCTTCTCCACATTCGCTGCGCTCTCGCTGAAGTAAATTCTGGTCCGCATGTCCGGGTCATCGGGGCGGATCCAGAATTTTGTCTCAAAGGGTGTGGCGGCTATGCGGTAGTCCAGATTGACGACGGGCTCAGCGCTGACCAGTGCAATCCGGTTGCCCGAGGGCGGATTGGGGCGGCGTGACAGGGTGATCCCTTGAGGGGTTTGTTCGGCCAGATTTGCAAACAGGGCGTCGCCGATATCACGCTTGGTCCATTCCGGCCCCGACTCACCGGTAAACAAAGTGGTCACAGGCAAAGCTGGCAGATCAGAAACGGCTGGTTCTGTCGCAGGTGCAATGTCTGGACTGTAGTTGACGTCGATCTGTTTCAACGTCAGTCCGGTCCTGCGGTCAGCCCGTCCGGTGGCATAGGCCCAGAGCCGCAGCCCGGTGCCATCCTTTAACCACCGGCAAGAGGTTGGTTTTGCGGATGTGCCCGCCATCAGCACCGAGATACCACGCGGGGTCAGAACAAATGTGAACTGATCGGGGATGGCCTCGACTGTGCCCAGGTCAAGCACCGACGTCTGGCCTTCACTGCCTGCCAGAACCACCTGATAGCCAGTCTCTTGCTGGGCAACATTCAGCATACAGGCCTCGCCGCCCAGTCGATTTTCCGGCAACCCAAAGCGACTGTGAAACCCCACCGTGAAATCTCCCGTTTGGCTGCCGTCCAAAGAGACCGTGATGCGCGCGACGGCATTTTTGCCAAAGTGGTCGAGCCAAAGAATGGGCTCGTTGGAATAAATCCCAAGTGTCTTGACGGTGTCTGATTGCGGCCAGGACAGGTTTAAGGCGCCGTCTTGCAGAGTGGAGAACCGGTGGGCGGCGCTTGCTGGGTTTGACAGATTGGCCCAAACCGGCGCTATAGCCTGTCCGTCAAAGATGGTCGTTTTGCGCGGCCCCTGCGTGAGCGCATCAATGGGGGGAAGCGGCTGCGCCTGCACTGTGTCCAAAACAATCCGCGCAAGGTTCAGCCTGGTGTTTGTGGTGCGGCGGCCTTCGGCAACATAGGTTTGCAAAATCCAATTGCGGCCTGAATAGTCCTGATCCAATGCGGCCCAACCCAATCTCCCACCTGCCTGATTGCGCAGTTCAACACCCTGATCGGGGCGCAGAATGACATCAAAGGTGACCTGCCCTTTGGGCCAGGGGAAGCGCATGTCATAGGTGTTTGAATCCTCCCGGTGACGCAACTGTGCAAAGGCGGATCCATCGTCGAGGCGCAGAATGAGCAGGCGCAAATCAAAGCTTTCCCAAGGGTCGAGATCAGCCTTGTCAGCGGGGGTCAGGGCCATGACAAAGGTATTGGACTGATCCGCATCTATGGTGAAGCTGAGCCGGGTTGCTTGGTGATCGTTACGGCTGGGGAAGGAGACCAGCGCATTTTTTGTTTGTATGCCGAGTTTGGCCCTGTTCTGGCCATCCGGGATGGTGAGCGCCAAAGTGCCCGCCTGTTGACTGGCCCAGGCCGCAAAATCTGCACCCACATGGGCAAAAGGCGTGAATTGCTGCAGGGTGTTGCCATCAAACAGAACTATTGGGCCGCTGTGCTGTTCCTGTTGCTGGCTCGGCCTGTCCGTTGCTGCTTCGACCTGCTCGCTTGGGGTGGCTCCGGGATCGGCTTTGCGGGTCTTGCCCCCCGGTGACGGTGCAACACCGGGCTGTGTGGTCTGCGCCATGGGGGCGGGTTGCGACGGTGAGCCTGCTGCCTCTGGCCACTGCAGGGTCTTATAGTTGAGATCAATTTCACCATTTTTGCGCAACGAGACCTGGGTCAGTAAATGGTCACGCACCTCGAATAGGGCAAAAGGCTGGTCCCCGTTGCGCAGCAGCAGCTTGTCATAAAGGGGGTGAAAATAATCTTCCGTCGCGCCCTGTTGATCAAAAGGGAATGTCACGGCAAAAACCGGCAGGCGCCCATGCTGACAGGACAGGGTAAGCGTCACGTCCGCCCCGGCGTCTTGCAGAATGCCAAGCATCCGGCGCATCTGTCTTGTGGTTGCTTCGGTGTCACAATCATTGCCAAAATTTGTCTTCAGCACCGCCGCCCAAGAGCTGTCAGATGCGGGTTCTGACGCGGGCTGTGGTGCCTGTGGTGCTGGATGTTGTTCGTTTGACGCCGCCGCCGCGCTGGGTTTCTTGCCCGGCCCTGCTGTGACGGGTTGTCTGGGCACCACCGGCGCGCTCTCGGCTTCGGGGTGCGGTGCGGGGGTCTGCGTCGGGGGCAGTTGCTCGCGGCCAGGCTTTGCCGGGACACCGTCCAGCCGAAGGCGTGCCAGCAATTGATCAAACATGGCGCGGTGCTCGGCCAGGGGTGTGTTTTGCGCGATCAGCTGAAAGAGGAATTGGTCGCCCTTTGCGTCTGGCATCAAAAAGGCCAGCTCCAATATGCGCTCGCCTGCCAGTTCCGAATGGATGAACAGCGCTGGCTGCCCGGCAATGGTCAGCTCTTCGTGGGAGACAATATCGGGATATCCCAACAAAGGCTCATCCGGGAACCACCACCGCGCCCAAAGTTTAAACCGTTCATCCGGGCTGACAAAATCCAGCTCTTCCTCCCGCATGTCCATGGTTTGATACCAGGCCTGCGGCACCGCAAAGTTGGTAGTGCGAAGACTGTAGTCCTTCCAGTCTCCGGCACCGGCAGAAAGGGGAGCCAAGAGCGCCAGTACCAAGGCGGCAATCAGTCGAATAAACATGATCTACTCCGTTTCTGCCTGTCGGCGTGTCTTGGGGAGAAAACTGGACAGGCCGGGGGCTATCGGGGTGCCCGCCTGTTGCAACCGCTTCATGAGCGCCCTTGTGGGGGTCTCAAAGCCATCCGCCTTGATCACCACCTTGGGTCCGGTGGTGAGCTCAAGCGCGATACCGGTGCTGTCGCGGGCCAAGAGGAGACCCCCGGCCTGGCCGTAATATCCCTTGGCGATCAAAAACGGTGTCAGATAGCGCATCCAGCGGGGCAGGCCGCGACGCCAGGGTTTGGCCTGGGCAACCGCGTCAAATTGGATGCTGCGGGGCTTGAAGCCTGTATGGATCGTAAATGAATGCGCATCCAGCACCAGGGCGTAGGCCTCGTTGCGCCAGCCGATCACCGGCAATGACAGGAGGATTGCGGCAATCGGCCAAACCAGAAAGGCCACCGGGTGCAGCAGCTCTGCCCCGCCGTCAGCACGCGCTGCCCAGATCGGCAGAACACACAGCAGACCGCCAAAAAGAAAGCCAATCCAATCAGGCCCTGCGATCGCTGTTGCCCAGCTATATGAAAGCGCGCGGTCCGGGAGGGCTGGCCGGGGGGCGCGCCAATAGATGGCAATGGCAGCAATCAGAAAGGGGCTGGCCCAGATCCAGTTTGGCAGGGCCGCCAAACCGATCAGAAACAGCATCAGGACAACTACGCGAAGAAGGGCAAGCAAGGTGCCGCGGCGTGACATCATCTGGTCCTAGTCATTGTTTTTACCGGCGATCTCGGCTGCACGGGCGCGAATGCCTGCCTCCACAGCCTGAAAGGGATTGGGATTGCCCTCCGCTTCGACCCTGGCACCACAATTCTTCCACTTCTCCGGGTCGGTGGGGAGCGGATGACGCGTGCAGCCAAGGCCGCTGACAATGCAGGGCGGACCGGGATGCTGGCAGGAGTAGCGCGCATCAAAGGTGCCGATTGTGTCGGGCTCATAAAATTGAGACGCCCCCGAACTGCCATAGCCAGCAGCGCGACACACACAGTTGAGATATCCAACGCTTGGGGTGACACCGAGGGCTTTGAAGGTGCTCATCAATTTGCCATGGGGCAGCCGGGTGAGTTCGCACAGGAAATCCCCCGCTTTGCAGGAAATGGGGGTGTGAACAAAGCCGGTTTTGGTGATCTTGTCGCATTCGCCGCGCGCAATGGGCAAAGCGTAACGCGCCAGGGCCTGGCTTTGAACATGGGCCATGGCAATTCTTTGCAGGTTCAACGAGATCATGTGCTGACGCGACTGCAATGCCTGCTTGAATTCCGCGACCCGTTGGTCCCTGGCCTCTTGATTGGCGGCAACAAAATTGGCCTGAATGGTGCCGAGTTTGATGTTATATGCGGCTTCGGAATTGATTTCCCTGTCCAGCTTGTAAATCTCGACATCGCGGGCGCTGGCGATACGTGACAGCCGGTCCTGAAACCTCTCTTCGATCTTTGGTATCGCGGCTTTGGCGGTAACTTCTGCGGCCTGGATACCGGCATGGGCCTTTGCTACCTTTGCGCGCAGTTTTTCCTGCGCCCCGGCAACTGTGTTTTCATTCCAGTTGTGCAGGGTGCTGACCCGGATGATATCCTCTATCCAGACCTCCCGGCTGTTGGCGATGGCCTCGCGGTTGTGGTCGACAAAGGCATTTACCGTTTTGTGCAGATTTTCGAACATGCCCGAAAGGGAACTCACTGAATCTGCAAGGTTCGACTGCAGGAACATGTAGGGATCAATTTGTAGATCCACCTGCAGATTTGGATTGATCTCTGCCAGCAGCGACATTCCCCAGATATCGGCAAGATCCCGTATCAAATTGGTATTTTGCAGATCCTCGACCGCAGCTTCAACGCTGGCTTCGCGCCGGTGCGCATCCAGGAAAAGTGATCCGGCAACGGCCTTGAGACAGTCATCCCTTTGGCCATCGAGCACAGTTTTTAAGTCGCGAATTGTTCGCGCAGGGTATTTGCTCAGGTCTGAGAGGGTAGGGGCGACATAGCCCCTGGATTCCAGATCCCGGAGAGTCTGATTGGCTTCGTTGCGGATTACATCTACCTCATCCGCCTGCACCGACAGAGGCGATAAAAGCCAGCAGGAACACAGCAAGACCCGAAAGAGCTTTCCTGGGCGAAGGATCTGCAAAGCCCTGGGGCATGCCACGTTTTCTAGTGCTGAAAACCTTGGAAAGCTGTGCATTGAATGGCCTCCTGAAATGCCGCCTTCAAGCCTAGGGGAGTGCCATATGACTCACTTTGATTTAGAGCAAATTTATCTGGTTGAGCCCCCGCCAGAGGCCAGGAGGCCCGCAGTTGACCAGGCCTTCCTTCGATTTCATCCAAATCCGGGCGCTGCAACTGGCAGACAGCTCATCCGCGCCCGGTATCGAGGCTATCTGTGCCCTGTCCCAGTGCTTTTTGGATGGCAGCAAATAGATCGGTGCGTTGCACGGGTTTCATCAGGCGGATGTCTTCGGGGCGCAGCCCGTTCCCATGTACCGCAGCCTCGCTGGCGTATCCTGACATAAAAATCACCGGCAGATCCGGGGCCAGGCTGCGCAGCTCTGCGGCAAGGCCGGTGCCCAAGAGCCGACCCGGCATGACGATATCCGTGATCAAGAGATCAAAGTGAGGATCCGCTTCAAAAATTTCCTTTGCCGCGTCCCCCGACGGTGCTGCCGTGACGACATACCCGGCCTTTTGCAGGGTTTGGATCAAGACTTCCAGAACGGAAGCATTGTCTTCTGCCAGCAAAATTCGCCGCGCGGTATGGTTGGTTGTCTCTGGTTCTGCCTCGGGGCGCGCATCGGCTTCTTCTGAGGAGGAAGCTGCCACTTTGAAGAACAGCTTGAAGGTGGTGCCTATTCCTGGCTCGGAATAGACTTGGACAGTGCCATTGGACTGGCGCATGAAGCCGTGAACCATAGAAAGCCCCAGGCCGGAATTGCCGCCCGGGGCCTTGGTCGAAAAGAAGGGCTCAAAGATATCGGGCACGATCTCTGGGGGAATGCCCTCGCCGGTATCGCTGACCGCCAGCATCACATAACGCCCTGGTGGCAGCTCTTCCTGGCGCGCATCAATGTAGTTTTTATCAATAATAATGTTGGCGGTTTCAATGGTGAGCTTGCCACCGTTGGGCATGGCATCCTGGGCATTGAGGATCAGGTTCAAAAGCGCGCTTTCGGTGGCGCTGGGGTCGGCTTCAACCAGCCAAAGCCCATCAAGCAGGGAGGTGTTGACGGAGATTGTTGCGGGCAGGGTCCGGCTGATCCAATTTTTAGTTTCCTGCACCACCAGATTGATGTCGATCGGGCTGGGCTCCAGGCTGGCCTTGCGGGCAAAGGCCAGCATGTTGCGGGTCAGATCCGACCCCCGCAGTGTCGCGGCAATGCCCTTTTCGATGAGCTGCTTATGTTGCTCGTCATCAATCTCGTCCCGGAGCAACTCCAGATTTCCCAGTGTGACGGCCAGAAGGTTGTTGAAATCATGCGCCACGCCGCCGGTCAACTTACCCACTGCTTCCAGTTTCTGGGAGACCGCGAGCTGTTCTTGGATCTTGGCACGTTCCTTGATCTCTGCCTTGCGGGCCGAGATTTCGACCACGCTGGCGCGGATGAGTTTTCGATCAAGGGGCGGCAGGCGGGCCAGAGAAACCTCACAATCTAGCATGTCTCCGTTTTTGTTTTCAAACTGCCATTCAAAAACAGGGAACTCGCCTGCAAGGGTCTGCCGAAGATAGGTGGATACCGCCACTCGGGAGCGGCGACCGTCAGGTTGGAAGGGGGGGCTTATCTTGGGGGTAATTGCCTGCATAAGTTCATCGCGGGAATATCCAAGAATTTGCTCCGCGCGGGTGTTGCTGGTGATAAAGCAGCCCAGATCCATATCATATATCAATATGGCTTCCGGGGCATATTCAACCAAGGCATGCATTTGATCATGCTGTTTATAAAGCGCGATGTTGGAGGCTTCCCATTGCGTGCGCAGATGCTCCGTTAGGGTGATACAGGCGGTACCGCTAAATAACAGGGCGAATGTCATCACCATCCAGTTGAGCCAATTTTCTGTGTGATGATCGTAGTTGAGAGTATTGGTCTGCAGATGTCCCGCTGAATGCAGATAGCCGAGGCTGATTGAAATGAGCAGGGAAACGGTCAGCGTCAGATAGGCCGCATGCCGTCCCACCAAAGCCACTGAAATGATGGGGGCAGTCAGCAGAATGAGCCAGCCGGGCGATGCCAGACCGAGAAAGGTAAGGCTGGTGGTCGCGATAATAAACAGGCCAAGGACGAGCAGAGTGACGCGCTTTGTGTGATGTTTTCCACCCGGAAAAATCATTGGCGGGGCCACAAAGAATATCAAGAAAATTGGGATGCCAATGTAGTAAAGTGGCCCATAGGGAATGGCGCGGGTCGTGGCGGCGCAGATGCATAACCCGACGGCAACCATGAAATAATAGAACAGCCAGTTTGACGATTCTCTTATGTTTTCTGCATGTGTTTTTCTGGCCTGGAGGATCTGATCGCCCGCCATTTTATCCCCTTAACAAACATGCGGCAGCAAAAAACAGTCTTGGAATTATCACCGTGCTATAGCGTGAGAAAAACACGGCATCCGTATTCCGTGCACGTGGTGATCAACCCCAAGTGTAGGATAATTTCTATCGTGATCAAGGATTTTCACGCCGAAGGCCGTCTTGGTGGCTTTCGGCGTGTATCAAAATTCAGTTTTAATGGGTTGGGTTTTCAGGCTTTCAGGTGGTGGCCTAAAAGCCGTGCATGCGTTTGGCCCATTGATAGGCAACCACAAGACCCTTCATTCGCGGCAATAACAAAAGAGAGCTCAATATGGTCACCAGCGACATGATCAATGCCAGGGTGAAAGGGTCAGGCCGAAACTGCGTGTAAGTGATGTGAAGCGCAAAGCCGAGCAGGTGCCCGACCAGCAAAATGGTCAGATAGGCCGGGCCGTCGTCAGCGCGATTGTGATAGAGCTCCTGGCCGCAGTTGTCGCAGCTGTGTTTCACTTTCAGATAGCCTTGCAGCAGCTTGCCTTCGCCGCAGCTGGGGCAACGCAGTCGCAAGCCGCGCAATGCGGCAGGTTTCCAGGGGCGCAGCACTGTTTGATCAGACAATGCTTGCTTGGGGGCGGTTGTCACTGTGCTGCTGTCTTGGGTCATCTTGGGTATCGCCATCTTTGATTCCTGTCTTTGCATTCCTCTAAGGTGTTTCGTGATTGATTGCAAACAATGATGCGGTCAATTTGGTTGCAATTGCCAGCGACTTGGGGATATTCCAGCACAAGACCCGTGTTGAATCACGCTTTGGAACTGGATGAGGAAAGACCGCCGTGGGGAGAGATCCTTTGAAACACTGGAGCCCGACACTGCCGGTTTCGGACAAGCCGCGTTATGTGGAAATCGCGGACGCCATTCGCGCAGATATTGACGCGGGCCTTTTGCTGCCAGGTGACCGGCTGCCACCCCAGCGCGGGGTGGCACAGGATCTAGGGGTAGATTTTTCTACCGCTTCAAGAGGTTATGCCGAGGCCGTGCGGCGCGGCGACATCGAAAGCTTTGTTGGCCGTGGGACATTTGTGCGCGCGCCTGACCTGCGGGAGGCGCTGGACGGATCAAACGCGGTGCCGGATCCCCGCCGAATTTTGGAAGAAGACCCGATGATGAACATGCCGCCGGAACCGGATGATCCTGCCCTGGTCGCCCGTATGGCCAGTGGCCTGGGCCATGTGGCGGCAAATCTGGTGCCATTGTTGCGCTATCAATCGGTGCGGGGCAGCGCTGCCGACCGCGAGATTGCCCGGGATTGGATGCAGGCAAACGGGCTGGACTTTGCCGCCGACAGGTTTGCCATCACGCCGGGTGCCCATGCCAGTATCTATGCGATTCTGACGCTGCTGAGCGAACCAGGACAGACCCTGCTGTGTGAGACTTTGACCTACCCCGGCATTCGCTCCATCGCCGCCCGCCTGGGGCTGAAGCTGGTGGGGGTGCCAAGCGACCGGGAGGGGCTGCGCCCCGAGGCGCTGGAGCGGGCCATTAGCGAACATTGGCCTGCGGCGCTCTACCTGAACCCAACCCTGCAGAACCCAACCACCCAAACAATGTCCGCAACCCGCCGCCGCGAGATTGCCGAGGTGCTGATGCAGCATGATCTTCAACTGATCGAGGATGATGCCTATAGATTTGTCGCCGCAGATGCACCGCCGCCGATTGCCCACCACCTGCCAGATCTGGCCTGGCATGTCGCCGGGATTTCCAAATGTTTTGGTGCTGGCCTGCGGCTTGCCTATACAACCGTGCCACAACGGGCCGAGATGGGAGGCTTCTCCCAGGCGCTGCGCAGCATCAATGTGATGGCCTCGCCGCTGAGCCTGGCGTTGCTGGGGCACTGGATCGAAGACGGCACCGCCACCGAGATCCAGGCTTTTGTGCGCCGCGCCGCGGCAGAGCGGCAAGAGCTGGCGCAGGATATCCTATGTGGGTGTTTTGTGACCAGCGCCCCCGAGGCCTTTAACCTGTGGGTGGAACTGCCCCGCGGCACCAACCGGGCTGAGGTCATGGGGCGCATGGCCAATCGGCAGATTGGCATCATGCCCAGCGACGCCTTTACCGTGGTGGGCCAGCCCAGCGAAGCGTTGCGTGTTTGCCTTGGGGGGCCAATTGGCCTAGAGCAGCTGCGCGGGGATCTGGTTGCGCTGCGCGATGCAATTCTGCGCAAAGATTGGCTGGGCTAATGCAGATAAACCTGACCACCGCCTGCACCGGAGTGACCAGATGAAACACCATATCCCTATGGGTATGCTTGGCACCGTGGTCCTGGCCATGACGCTGATCGTGATTGGCGATGCCGCAGGCAAGTCGCTGACGGTCGCTGGGGCCAGCCCCTTCTTTGTCGCCTGGTCCCGTTTTACCGTGGCGGCGGTGGTGCTGTTGCCCTTTGCCGGTCTGCGCAGTGCCGAGCTGCGCGGGTTTCTGGACTGGCGGATCATTCTGCGGTCGCTGCTGATTGCCACGGGCATTCTGTGCATCCTCACCGCGCTGAGGACCGAACCAATCGCCAATGTCTTTGGCGGCTTCTTTGTTGGGCCTATCGTGGCCTTTGTGCTCTCGGCGCTGCTGCTGAAAGAAAAGGTGGATCCGGGCCGGGTGGCGCTGCTGCTGGTGAGCTTTGTCGGCGTACTATTGGTGGTGAAACCGGGGTTTGGGATGCAGATCGGCATGGGGTTTGCCCTGTTGGCGGGCTGTTTCCATGGCTCATATCTGGTGGCAACGCGCAGTCTGGCCGGGCGGTACCGGCCCAAGTTTCTGCTGATCTCCCAATTGATTATCGGCTCATTGGTGCTGTTTCCCTTTAGCTATGGCGAGATGCCACAAAGCATTGATATCACCTCCGGAAGCCTGATCCTGATCAGCGCGCTGGGATCTGCGGCAGGGAATTTTCTGTTGGTGATGGTCAATCGGACCACGCCTGCCAATGTCGTGGCGCCATTGATCTACAGCCAGCTCCTGGCGGCAACCGTTCTGGGGGTGGTGGTCTTTGGCACCTGGCCCGATGAGCTGGCGCTTTTGGGGCTGGGGGTGATTGTCCTCTCCGGCCTGTCCTCGCTCTGGCTGGCGGGACGCCGCATGGCCCAGGCCTAGCCTGTCTTCTCAGGGGCGGCGGACCGGCGACGGAGCCGCCTCAGGATTTCCGCAGCAGGTAGATATCCATGATCCAGCCGTGATCGGCGCGGGCCTGGGCGCGGGTTTGGATGATCTGTTCGGCGACCGCAGCCAAGGGGCCAGAGAGGCTGATCTGGTTTTCCATGCCGGCATAGGCGGACCACCAGATGTCCACCCCTGTGGGGTCGATGGCCTGAAACGAGCATTCCCCATCCAGCATGATCACCAGGGTATCGGCACTCTCAGGCCAGCCGTTGTCGCGCAGCTGTCGCCCGGTGGTCACGGTAAAGGGCGCACCAATCTCGTTCAACGGAATGGCATGGGCGGCGGTCAGCGCCTGGATCGAGGTCACGCCGGGAATGACCTCTAGCGTGATATCCTGCGTGGCCTTCAGGCGCTCGGCGATGCGCATGGTGCTGTCATATAGCGACGGATCCCCCCAGACCAGAAAGCCAACCCTGACCTTGCCGCCGGGGCAGTGGTCGCGGATGGTTTTGATCCAGACCTCGGCAATGGCATCGTGCCAGTGATCCACGCGGGCGGTGTAGTCCTGGATCGCGGGGTCGCGCACCGGCAGGGCAAATTCAACAATACGCGGGCCGGGGGCCTGGATCACCTGAGCGCAGATCTGCTGGCGCAGCCCGGCGAGGTCGTCTTTGCCCGCGCCCTTGTGCGGGATCAGGATCAGATCGCAGGCATTGAGCGCGGCGACTGCCTGCAGGGTCAGATGCTGCGAGTTGCCGGTGCCAATGCCAATGAGCGAAAGCTCGATCACGGCGGCCGTGCTGTCATTGTTCATCTGTCGGGCTCCTGCCAAAAAGAAACACGGCCCGCTATGGCGCCGTGTTTCAGCATAATCAAGCCCGGATCCGGCTGCATCGCGGGATCGGGCCGCTGTGTATCGACTTCGCGTCAGGTCAGGCGGCAGACCGGGGCTGCAACCGGGGCACCAAGGGGTCAGGGGTTGTCGATGATCACGCTGTCAGCAATCGGGTCTGTCCCGATCATCAGCGGGCTGTGGCTATTTGCGTTCAGCCCCACGGTGATTTCGACGCTGCCCTTGGGCAGATCGCCCAGATGCAGCCAGTTGCCATAAAGCCGGGTCAGCTTGCTGCCGTTGATATAGACATGGGCATGACCTTCGCCGGGGCGATCCGCAGTGGAGACATGTTCGGGCGAGAAGATGAAATTCTCTGTGGTGACCTGCAGGTTCCAGCCGGACATCGGGTCCTTGTGGACGTCTATTGCAATTTTGGGCGCGGTGCTGCCTGGGGTGATCATCAGAGGTTGGCTATGGGCGTGACCGGCGCTTTCCATCTGGTGTTCTGCCCCTCCGTGCTGGGCAGGGTCGCCGTGGTCGTGGCCGGTGAAGGTGATGCCATTGCCGGCAGCAACAACAAAGCCGATGCCACAGCCAAAGGTAAGCCCAATGGCAAAGAGAGCGAGGGAACGGGACATTCTTGATCCTTTGAAACGGAAACCTCCGCCAGTGGCGATGCACCGACGGAGGTTTTTTTCGATTACGCGGCGGCGGTGCGCTGTGCTTCCGATTGCCAGAAATAGCCAGCAAAAGTGCCAAGCAGAACCCAGGCGGCCATGCCAACGCCAAGGGCGCGTGCGGCAAACAGCGCGCCGATCTCGGTTGGAACCGGACCGGTAAAGCTGTCTGGCTCCGGGGCGCCAATCAGATGCGGCAGCAGCAACAGCGCCACCGCAATGGCATAAGAGACCAGATTGCCGCCAAAGGCGATGAGCCACATGGCAATGCCGGCCGCAGCCACGGTTGCTGTCCACCAGATCTGGCGGTCAAAGACATCGGCAGCGGCGACGCCGGGCACTTCTGGTGCCAGGGTCAAAGCTGGCGCCAGATGGAAGGTGACAAAACCTGCCAACCCCCAGAGAATGCCCGCCCGTGCGGTGACAACATGGCCCTTGCTCTCGGCAAGTGACATCAGGGCAACCATGACCAGCGCATAGCCGGTGTAGGTCAACATGGTGAAAATGATGCTCAACCCGTCGCGCATGACGTCAAAGCCGGGCAGATCCGGATGCGCCGAAACTGCGGCGCCGCCAAAATGCACCAGCTCGCCGGTCTCATAAAGCTCGGCATGCAAAAGAACAGGCTGCACAAAAAGAAGCTGCAGCAGAGCGGTTAACAACCCTGCTGCAGCACCAGCGAACAACGCGCTGGTCAAGATACGGTTCATCATCTGCTTAGTGGCAGGGGAAGCCGGTTGCGTGACGGACATCATGGGCCGCGTCATGCAGGGCAGAAGCCTGTACGTGACCGGTCAGGGTGACAATACCCAGGCCAAGGATCACGGCAAACAGAGCTGGTGCAAAACCAATGCCTGCAGCGGATTTGTTCAGTGTCTTAGTTGTCATCATTGTTCTCCACGTCGTCACACCCGACGACAAAAGTTTCAGTCCATTACATGGCCGGTCTCCTGACTCGCAGGTCACAGCGATTTTTCCCCTTCCCGGTGGCCAGATTGGCCCCAGTGGATATGAAAAACCACTCGCTGCTCACAGTCGCGGGGGCGGTTGAGGGCGTGGCGCCGCGATTTGGTCCGCCATTCCTCATTCCCGTTTCAGCCCTGATGCTTTGCACCGTTGGACACCATGTTCATTTGTTGTGCCCTTTGTCATACTGCCCGGTCAAGTTGGAAACCGTCCCGCTTGGACAAAGATGCGACTTTTTCGGTGGGCAGGGCGATTTTGACCCGGCTGTCGGGTCTAGTCCAGATCCGCCGGGATTCGCGCGATGGCCTTCATGCGCAGCGCCCCCAGCGGGCGGGAATCTGCCAGGGTGCCATCGGGGCTTTCGTTAAAGAGCCGCAAAAAGGTGAGGATATTCGGCAGGTCCGCTGCGGTGATCTCGCCAAAGAGATAGGCCGTCTTGCCGCTTTGCCGCACCGCAAGGGTCTGCGGGCGTGTGCAGCCGGACATGCAGTCCACCTCTTGCACCCGCGCCGCGATCCCGGCCTGTTCCAGGGCCTCCGCCAGATGGCGGGGCAGGGCCAGATCGGCGCTCTTGCAGCTCTTGCAGAGGGTCAGGGTTGGCTGCGGCACCGGCTCAGCCTCCCGGGGTCAGATCGGTATCGGCCAGCGGGCCGTAGAGAATGAGAACCGGCGCAGTGGTCTCCATCGCACGCAGTACCTGTGGCAGTTCACCCACCGTATGGCAGCTGAGTTCTTGTTCGGGTGTGGATACCCCCAATGCCACCAGCGCATGGGTTTCAGGTGGCAGACCGGCTTCGACCAGCTTTTCCGCCAGGGCCGCAAAGGTGCGTTTGCCCATATAGACAACCGTGGTGGCATCCGGATCGGCCAGCGCCGCCATGTTGAGGCTATCCGGCAGGCCACCGGTGACGTCGTGACCGGTGATGAACTGCATACGGCGCGCCGTCAGCCGCCGGGTCAGCGGAATATTGGCCGCTGCCGCCGCAGCTGAGGCTGCGGTGACGCCGGGGATGATCTCAAACGGGATGCCCGCAGCACGCAGCGCAGTGATTTCTTCCTCTAGCCGACCAAAGACGCCACTGTCACCTGACTTCAACCGCACCACCTTGAGGCCGCTTTTGGCATAGTCCACCAGCAGTTGGCTGACGTGGTCCTGTTTTGGTGAGGGCCGCCCGGCGCGTTTGCCAACACCCACCAGATCGGCATCAGGGCGGGCATGAGTCAGGATCGGCCCCGAGGAGAGATCGTCAAACAGCACCGCATCGGCCGCTTCCAGCCGTTTCACCGCCTTGACGGTCAGCAGCTCCGGATCACCAGGGCCAGACGAGACAAAACTGACAAAGCCGCTCATGCGCCTTCTCCGGTGATCAGATGGAAAAAGGTGCCGGTGACATGGCCCTTGATGGAGCCGGTTTCCGGCACCGGATTGCCATCGGCATCCATGACATGGGCCAGTGGGGCGTCGGGTTCATCCAGAATGGTGCAATAGTGGAACTCATGCCCGCGCAGGGCTGCACCTGTTGCAAAGCCCGGCATCGGCGCCTGCAACTCGGCGCGGCGATAGCCCAAATGGAATTTGCGTTTCTCATAGGAGGTGACCAGGCCCAGCAGACCGGCCATCTGATGGCGGTTGCCCTCCTTGTCGATCAGAGCGTCGCCAAGGGCCATGTAGCCCCCACATTCGCCATGCACTGGCTTGGTCTCGGCATGTTTGCGCAGGCCCGCACGGAAGGTCTGGGCGGCGGCCAGGGTGCCGCCGTGTAGTTCCGGGTAACCGCCGGGTAGCCAGACCAGATCGGCGTCTTGGGCCGGGGCCTCATCCGCGAGGGGGGAAAACGGCAGGATTTCAGCGCCGGCGGCGCGCCAGCCGGTCAAAAGATGCGGATAGGTAAAGGAAAACGCCGCATCCCGTGCCAGCGCGATGCGCTGCGCCGGGGGCTTTGGCAGCCTGTTGGGGGCTGGGGCGGCTGCGCCCATGGCTGCCGATTTGAGCGCCTCAAGATCCACATGTTCGCGCAGGAAAGTGGCATAGCCTGCGATGGCGGCTTCCAGATCGGGATGTTCCACCGCCTGAATCAGGCCCAGGTGGCGTTCGGGCAGGGCAAGATCGCCGCGCCGGGGCAGCGCGCCCAGAACCTTGACGCCTGCGCGCTCCATCCCCAGCCGGGTCAGGCGTTCGTGGCGGGGGCTGGCGACCCGGTTCAGGATTACCCCCGCAAAGGGCACCTCGGGGTCGTAGGATTTAAACCCCAAAGCGGTGGCGGCAGCGGACTGCGCCTGGCCGCCCACGTCAATCACCAGCACCACCGGCCAGCCCATGCGCTTGGCGGTTTCAGCAGAAGAGCCAAAGCCGCTCTGCCCACGGGTGGCAACCCCGTCAAACAGCCCCATCGAGCCTTCGCCGATGCAGATTTCAGCCCCTGTTGCCTGTCCGGCAACCGCATCCAGCAGCTGCGCGTCCATCGCCCAGGTATCCAGATTGAAGCTGGGGCGCTTGGCAGCGGCAAAGTGAAAGGCCGGGTCGATGTAGTCGGGGCCGCTTTTGAAGGGCTGAACCGCCAGGCCGTCTTCGGCCAGCGCCCGCAGCAGGCCCAGCATCACCGTGGTCTTGCCGGTGCCAGAGGCCGGGGCGGAGATCATCAGGCCTTTGGGAAAATCAATCATCACCTTCGCTCCAGTTGGCCCATTGGCTGTCGGCGCTTTGTGGCCGGTAGCGGCGGTCGTAATCCTGCGCGTAAAGGCAGCTTTCGTCAAAACCTTCATTGCCAAGCGCCGGTCCGACCAGAATCAGCGCGGTGCGTCCGCGCACCCCGCCGGTAGCCTCTTCCAGGGTGCCAAGCGTCGCCTTGACCACCTTTTGATCTGGCCAGGTGGCGCGCCAGACCACGGCAACCGGGCATTCGGCGCCATAGCTGGGGGTGAGCCGGGCGACCACATCCTCCAGCACATGCACCGAGAGGTGAATGGCCAGGGTCGCACCGGTGCGGGCAAAATTCTCCAGCGTTTCGCCTTCGGGCATCGCCGAGGCCTTGCCCGAGGTTCGCGTCAGCACCAGCGATTGGGCGACACCGGGCAGGGTCAGCTCTGATCCCAGCGCCGCTGCCGCCGCCGCAAAGGCGGGCACGCCGGGGGTGATGTCATAGGGGATGTTCAGTGTGCGCAACCGGCGCAGCTGTTCTCCTAAGGCAGACCAGACCGACAGATCGCCCGAATGCAGCCGGGCGATATCGTGACCAGCGTCATTGGCCTCTTTGATATGGGCGATGATTTCATCCAGCGACAGCGCTGCGGTGTTGATCACCTTGGCCCCTTTGGGGCAGTGCTGCAGCAGCGCCTCGGGGACCAGCGAACCGGCATAGAGACAGACCGGGCAGGCAGCGATCAGGTCGCGCCCGCGCAGAGTGATAAGATCGGCGGCGCCGGGGCCGGCGCCAATGAAATGAACGGTCATGGCTCAAGTCTTTCTGCAAGGGCCGCGGTGGCCATCCCATCCGCGGTCATAAGTCTGGGGGTGATCAGGCGGGACCGGGCCAGGCCTGCGCCTTGGCGGGCGGCCACCAGGGCGCAGGCCTCGGCAACCGAGCCGGTGCCAAATCGGGATTGTATGCGGGGCGAACAGGTGAGGGTCTGTTCGCCGGCGATGTCTTCTTCGCGCAGGGCAATCAGCGGCAGCGCCAGTTCCCGGGCAAGCTCTATCAGCGCAGGCTGCGCCGCCTTTGCCGCCAGGCTGGCCAGGGCATCGGGGCGCCCCCCTGTCAGCGCCAGCACGCTGCGCAGATCGGCCAGCGTCGCATTGGCGCGAAATCCAATCCCGGCCACTTTCATCGTGTCACGCTCCACTGAATGACGGGGCGGGCGCGTTGCCAGTCGCGCATCGACCCTAAAGGCCCGGCTTCGGCAATTTCAGCCTTCAGCAGATGGCCGCCCCACTGTGCATGGGCCTGCATCAGCAGGGTTTCGGTCTCCAGCGTGACGCCATTGGCCACCAGACGGGTGCCCGGCGGCAGGATCTGCCAGAGCTGATCCAGCAGCGCTTGCGAGCCGCCGCCGCCGATAAAGACGCAATCGGGCAGCGCATGTCCCGTCAGCACTTCGGGGGCTTTGCCCTGCACTGCCGCCATGCGGTGGCTCAGGCCAAAACGCGTGGCATTGGCGCGGATGTTTTCCAGCCGCTCCCGGCGGGGCTCAAAGGTGATGGCGCGGGCGCCGGGGGCCGCCAGGCACCATTCAACCGAGACAGAGCCAGAGCCGCCGCCGATATCCCACAGCAGTTCGCCTCTGCGTGGTGCCAGCGCCGACAGGGTCAGGGCGCGGATGGGACGTTTGGTGATCTGGCCATCGCTCACGAAATGCGCATCGGCCAGCCCCGCAGCCTGCGGCAGCCCGGGCTGAGTTGCCTCGATGGCGACGAGGACCGGAGCCCCCCCTGGCGGCAGATCCCATTCCTTGGCGGTGGCCTGAAACAGGCGTTCCCGGGGGCCTCCCAGCCGTTCCATCACATGTATCCGCGCCGCATCCTGGCCGTTCTCAACCAGCCAGCGGGCCAGTTCAGCCGGGGCCGCTCCGTCGCGCAGGGTGCAAATCGCGCGGCTGCCCCGGCCCAGCAGCGGCAACAGCTGTGCAAAAGGCGCCGCATGCAGCCCGAGGCAAAGCACCTCTTCCAGTTTCCAGCCCAGCCGGTTGGCGGCCAGCGCAAAGCAGGAGGGCACCGGGTGAGAAACCCATTCGTGAGGATCAAGGTCGCCCATCAAGGATCCTCCGGCGCCGTGCCAGAAGGGATCGCCCGAGGCAAGCACCACCACCGGGCGTCCCCGTTGCGCCAGCACGGGCTGGATGGAAAAGGGCACCGGCCAGGGCTGGCCCCGGTCGCCGGCCAGCACCAGATCCAGATGGCGCGGCCCGCCAAAAATCACCTCGGCCTCATGCAGCGCTTTGCGGCTTGCCTCCGAGAGGCCCGCCAGTCCATCCTCACCAAGACCAATCACCGTGAGCCACGGCTGAGTGACAGAGGCAACAACAGGATCAGACATGACACGAACCCTTGTGTTGGGCGGCACCACAGAGGCCAGCAAACTGGCCAAGGCTCTGGCTGAGGCGGGTATGGATGCGGTATTTTCCTACGCCGGCCGCACGGCCAACCCGGTGGCGCAGCCCCTGCCCATGCGGGTGGGTGGCTTTGGCGGTCTCGACGGGCTGCTGCGCTACCTCAGAGAGGAGGAGATCAGTCATGTGGTGGATGCCACCCATCCCTTTGCCGCCCAGATGAGCCGCAATGTGGTGCAGGCCTGCGCCGAGGCAGGCCTGCCGCTTTGCGCCTTTGAACGTCCGCCCTGGCGCCCGGTGGCGGGGGATAACTGGACCCATGTTGGCGATATCGAGGCGGCGGTGCAGGCGTTGCCGCAGGCGCCTGCGCGGGTTTTCCTGGCGATTGGCAAACAGAACCTTGCGGGCTTTGCCGCCAAGCCGCAGCATCACTATCTGTTGCGTCTGGTGGACGCACCCGAGGCGGAGCTGCCGCTGCCCAGTTGTAGCGTCGAGATCGCCCGTGGTCCCTTTGATGAGGCCGCAGATCTTGCCTTGATGCAGCATCATGGCATCACCCATGTGGTGTCGAAAAATGCCGGCGGTCGTGGCGCCTCGGCCAAACTTGCCGCCGCGCGCGCCCTCACCCTGCCGATCATCATGATCGACAGACCACAGGTGCCCCCCCGCATGACCTACGGGGATTTGGCAGAGGTGATGGCCTGGCTGTTTCATACCCCGGCTCAGCCCGCGTCGCGCGCATAGCGCGGGGTGTAGACATGGGCGCCGATGCGGCGGGTGTCCTTGTTGCCGACAATCACCACGGTGCGCATATCCGCCATTTCGGGTGTCGCCTCGTTAAGGGTCACGGTGGTGATGGTTTCATCGGGTTTGGACACATCGCGGGCAAAAGAAATCAAGGTCTCACCGCCACAGGCCTCACGCAGGATCTCAAGCGCGCGGGCAAACTGATGGGGGCGCGATTTTGAACGGGGATTGTAAAACCCCATGGCAAAGCCCGCCTCGCCGGCCAAGCGCAGGCGTTTTTCAATCAGGCTCCAGGGTTTCAGATTGTCGCTGAGGTTGATGGCGGCAAAATCATGCCCCATCGGCGCGCCGATCCGGGCCGATGCTGCCAGCATTGCGGTGATGCCGGGCAAGACCTGGATGTCCAGATCCAGCCAGGCAGGCTGATGGGCTTCTTCCAGCGCCTCAAACACGGCAGAGGCCATGGCAAAGACGCCCGGATCGCCCGAGGAGACCACTGCCACGCGTTTGCCGCTTGCCGCCATCTCCAGCGCATGGGTGGCGCGCTCGACCTCGACCCGGTTGTCTGTGGCATGCAGGGTCAGGCCGGGGCGTTCGGGGATGCGCTTTACATAGGGGATGTAGCCGACAATATCCGTGGCCTCACTGATCACCTCCTGGACCTGGGTTGTCACCATGGTTTCATCGCCGGGACCAAGCCCGACAATTTTCACCCAGCCTGTTTTTGGCCGGCCTGTTGGTGCTGTCTCTGTCATGGTCTGCGCCCCTGTCCATGCACCAGAACAATCGAGAAATAGGGCACTTCGCCCTCGATCTCAGAGAGTTTCTGCACCGTCTGGCTGGGCATGGTGCCCCGTTCCACCAGCCAGGCCTCTTCTGCTTTGCCTGCGGCCTGCAGCGCGCGGCGCAGTTTTGGCAGGTTACGGCCGATCTTCATCACCACCAGCGCATCGGTCTCCTGGATGCGGCGGGTCAGCTCCGCCTCGGACAGGGTGGCCATGGCCACGGTCAGGACGTCATCGCCCCAGGTGATGGGCTGGCCGGTGGCGGTCCAGCAGCCGGACATGCCGGTGATGCCGGGAATGACTTCCTGCTCGGCGCGGCCCTGTAGCCGGGTGTAGAGATGCATGTAGGAGCCATAAAAGAACGGGTCACCTTCGCAGAGCACCACGACATTCTCTGTCTGGGCAATCTCGGCCAGGGTATTGGCCCAGCCATCATAGAATGCGGCCATGACCCGGTTGTATTCGGGATCAGAGAAATGGATTTCGGTGGTGACCGGATATTCCATTGCGTGTTCAATGACGCCCTCGGGCAACAGGCCCTCGACCAGGCTGCGGGCCTGACCCTTGCGGCCTTCCTTGCGGAAATAGGCCACATGGCGGGCGCCTTGAATGGCGCGCCAGGATTTGACGCTCATCAGTTCGGGATCGCCCGGCCCCAGGCCGGCACAGATGACTTTTCCCGCGGGTATTGTGGCCATGGTCACTCTTTCCAACTGGCTAGCGCGTTGACCGCAGCCACGGTGATGGCTGAACCACCCAGGCGACCTTTGACGATCATCGCGGGCACCGGCAGATCCTGCATCAGGGCCTCTTTGGATTCCATGGCGCCGACAAAGCCTACCGGGCAGCCGATGATGGCGGCGGGGCGTGGGCAGGCGGGATCTTTGAGCATGTTCAACAGGTGAAACAGCGCCGTCGGGGCATTGCCGATGGCCACAACCGCGCCGTCGAGCTTGGGGCGCCAGAGCTCCAGCGCGGCGGCGGAGCGGGTATTGCCCATTTCCTTGGCCATCTCAGGCACCTTGGGGTCGCGCAGGGTGCAGATGACTTCGTTGTTGGCGGCAAGGCGCGGGCGGGTGATGCCCTCGCTGACCATATGCGCATCGCAGAGGATCGGCGCACCGGCGGCCAGGGCGGCACGGGCGGTTTCGGCCATGCCGGGAGAAAAGCGGATGTGGTCTTCCAGACCAACCATGCCAGCGGCGTGGATCATGCGCACAGCGACGCTTTCCTCATCCTTGTTGAAGCGGGCGAGGTCAGCCTCGGCGCGGATGGTGGCAAAGCTTTCAGCGTAGATTGCAGCGCCGTTGGTCTCATAGGTGTGGAGCATGTCAGCTGCCCTCTGTCAGAATGTCTGGCGCAGCGCGAAGGGCACTGGCACTTAGGGTTTCTATGGATGGCTGATCACTGGCCTTGCCATGGTGAATCAGATCGAAGGTATCGGTTGCCGTGGCGGTGAGCGTCAGGGCGGCGGGGCCGGGATGGGCGCAGCCCTTGGCGCAGCCGGAGATGTGCAGGATCTGGCCCTTTGGGACACGGGGCGCCAGATCGCGGGCCAGATCGCGGGTGGCCGCGCGCGCCTGCAGGCAACCGGGCGCTCCGGTGCAAACACGCACCTGCAGGCGGGGATCAGCTGCGTCCAGGATCACACCGGGCACTGTGGCAAGCTCCTGCGCATCTTCGACCAGGATCATCCGCCAGGGGGTCAGACGCAGGGGGCCATTGTCGGCCAATGTGGCAAAGGCCTCTGCCGTGATCTGGCCAAATTCCAGGGCCACAAGCTGGCCAGAGGCTGTCATGCCCGGGGATGGCTGGGGGGCGCTGGAGCTGCGCGGAGAGGAATGTGACAGGGGGGCTGCGCGGCGCGCAGTCAGGGCTTGCATCCTGCCACGGCCCTGCGCCGCGCCGCCGTGATCCAGGAACCAGCGGGCCAGATCAAGGGCTGCTTCGGCTGCGGTCTCGACAGTCACCGGGCAGCCGGTCTGTGCCCCATCAGCGACAAGGAGGATCGTGTCGCCGCAGCGCTCGATCCGGATATCTGCGGCGCAGTTTTGCAGGTGGGGCTGCGCCCCCGCATCAACCACAAAGCCAAATTTGCCTGGCAGCACCAGATCCTCTGCCGCGTTCAATGCGCGTTCAAGACTGCGGGCGATGCTGTGGCTGGCATCGCCGGGCTGCCAAAAGGGGGTCAGCAGAATATTGCGTCGGCTTTCCGTTGCCGCGTCCTGATCCAGAAGCCCAAGGTCCTGAAGGCCCGCGATTACCGCAGCATGGCTTTGGCTTGAAATACCGCGCAACTGCAGGTTTGCCCGCGCCGAGAGGTCAATCAACCCATTGCCATGATGTTGCGACAAAGCGGCAATAGCCTTTGCCTGCTTTTGGC
Source organism: Pseudophaeobacter arcticus DSM 23566 (assembly GCF_000473205.1). Taxonomy (NCBI): domain Bacteria; kingdom Pseudomonadati; phylum Pseudomonadota; class Alphaproteobacteria; order Rhodobacterales; family Roseobacteraceae; genus Pseudophaeobacter; species Pseudophaeobacter arcticus. The sequence goes on along the minus strand of NZ_AXBF01000004.1, from coordinate 226,315 downwards.
TCAACCGGCCCAGGGGGGTGCGAATACGCACAACCAGCCCGTCGCCCGACATCATCGGACGCAGGGCGCCCGGGCACCAGCCATAGACTTTTGGAATGGGCTGAGAGGTCTGAGTGTTCATGCGGCGCCCTCCAGATTGGCGATGATCGAATTGCGCCGGGTGGTCCAGAGCCCGGCCTCGGCCAGGGCGCGAAAGCGGTCGCGCATAGCCTGCAGCGCCGCCGGGTTTTCCGCCTGCATGAAGGCCACCAGATCGGCGCGGCCCAGGGTGGCCTCAAAATAGAGATCAAACAGATGGGCGGGCACCACCTGTGCCAGATGGGCAAAGGCGGCCATGTGATCCAATGTGGCGGCAATTTCGGCGCCGCCGCGAAAGCCATGGCGCATCATGGAACTGGCCCAATCCGGGTTGCTGGCGCGGGCGCGGGTCACCCGGGCGATCTCTTCCCCCAGAGAGCGCGCCTGGGGACGATCGGGCCGGGTTGCATCCATGTGGTACAGCGCCGGAGCCGGTGAACCAAGCCGCGCCATGGCCGCCGCAAAGCCCGCTTCATGGGCGGCATAGTCCGAGGCCACCAGCAGATCGGTCTCGGGCAGGTCCTGCAGATGCACAAAGCTGTCGGCGGTTTTCAGGCGCTCTTCCAGTGCCGAGCGGGCCTCGGAAATGTCGCCCTTGGCGTCGATGGCATGGGAGGAGGCGCTGAGCCAGGCCTCGCCCGCCGCTGCCCGCGAAGACTCGCTGTAGCTGTCGATATGAGGACCCATGGAGAGGCCGTATTGACCGGGTTTTGGTCCAAAGACTCGCGGGGATTGTGACAGATAGGGATTGTCTGTCTTGCTTTCTTCGCGCGCGGCCAGGGCGGCAGCGGCGGCTTCGAACATCTGCGCCAGACCGGGGAAGACATCGCGGAACAGCCCCGAGACCCGCAGGGTCACGTCGATACGCGGGCGTCCCAGCATTGACAGCGGCAGCACTTCGAACCCCGAGACCCGCTCGGAATCTTTGTCCCATTGCGGCGCCAGACCTGCCAGATGCAGTGCCATGGCAAATTCTTCCCCGGCGGTGCGCATGGTGGCAGAGCCCCAGAGGTCAATCACCAGCCCCTGCGGCCAGTCGCCGTGGTCCTGAAGATGGCGGCGCAGCAGCTCTTCCGCCAGCTTGACCCCCTGCGCATGCGCCGCCCGGGACGGCACCGAGCGTGGGTCGGTGGTAAAGAGGTTGCGCCCGGTGGGCAGGACATCGGACCGCCCGCGAAACGGCGAGCCAGACGGGCCGGGGGGCACCATCCTGCCCGCCAGCGCGGCGACAAGCCCGGCGCGTTCTTCGGCACCACACTCGCCCATGCCAAAGATATGCAGCCCCTCGCCATACTGGCTTTCCTTGATGTCGCAGACAAAGGCATCAATCCGGGTGATCGCCTCGGCGGCGGAACAGTCAGGCGTGAGACCCAGGTCAGCCTCGACACCGGTGCCCTGGGCCTCGGCGCGGATGTTTTCCAGCAACCGGTCACGCCGCGCCGGGTCCAGCCCATCGGCGGTGGAATATTCATCCAGCAGGCTTTCCAGCCGGGCCATGCCCGCAGGCAGATTGCTCTGCGCCAGGGGCGGCGGCAGGTGGCCAAGGGTCACGGCGCCAATGCGGCGTTTGGCCTGAGCCGCCTCACCGGGGTCATTGACGATAAAGGGATACACCACCGGCAAAGCGCCGGTCAGGGCCTCGGGCCAGCAGCTGTTGGACAGCGCCACGGCTTTGCCGGGCAGCCATTCCAGCGTGCCATGGGCGCCGATATGGACCAGCGCATCGCTGCGCTGGCGCAGCCAGAGATAGAAGGCGACATAGGCATGGCGCGGCGTGCGCTCCAGATCGTGGTAATCCTCGACGCGGGCCTGTACCTCGCCGCGTTCAGGCTGCAGCGCAATCAGTGCTTTCCCGGCCTTGATCGCCTTGAAATGGAATGCGCCGTCGCGACAGTCCGGGTCGTCCTCAGGCCCCCCCCAGGCTGCCGTTAGGGTTTCGCGCAGCGCTTCAGGGAGGGTTTCCAAAGCCGCCACATACTCCGCAAGGGAATAGCTGAGGGTTTCCGTGCCCAGGCGCTGGCCCAGATCACGACCCAGATCAGTCTGTTGCGTGATGTCATAGCCCTGGGTGGCGAGCTCGGTAAGGATTTCGGAGCAGGAGGCCAGGGCGTCCAGCCCCACGGCATGGGCCAGGTTATGGGCCTTGCCGGGGTAGGTCGACAGGATCAGGCAGGGACGTTTTTGCGCATTGGGCAGGGTGGCGAGGCGCAGCCAGCCCTCCACCCGGTCAACGACGGCGGTAATGCGATCGGGTTGAGGGCGATGGGCAAACCGCGAGTATTGCAGCGCCGGGTCTTGTTTGCCCGGAGATTTGAAACTGATCACCCCAGCGAGGATGCGGCCGTCCACTTCGGGCAGCACCACATGCATGGCCAGATCGGCAGGCGACAGGCCCCGGGCGGCCTCTGACCAGTCCTTCTTGCGGGCGGTTGAGAGCGCCACCTGAAACACCGGGCAGCCGCTGGTGTTGAGCGGCGAGGCGCTGCCATCGCTGCCCTGGGCGGAAAAGGCGGTGGCGTTGATGATGGCGGCAGGGGCCAAAGCGGGAAGCGCGTCGCGCAGCCAGGCGGCGGTCTGCGCGGATTTGAGACTGGCGGCAAAAAGACCATAGGCGGCATAGCCACGGGCCCGCAGTTCGGCAATCAGTGCGTCCACCGGGGCAGTATCAGCCGCTGTCAGATAGGAGCGATAAAAACTGATCAAAACCAGGGGTTTGTCGCCCTGGACTGGGTCCGGATCTGGGTCCGGGGTCGCGGCTGGGCAGGGGATGACGCCCCTGTCGGGGTCATAGAACCCATGTTCAGGCGTGGTCTTGAGGCCCAAGACGGGCCCGGCATAAAGCCCCGCAGCCAAAGACAGCTGGGCCAGCGCCGCCTGAGCCGCCACAGCCCCGCCCGCATCACAGAGCGCCTGCAGGCGGCGCAGGGTTGAGATCGGCAGAGTTGAGAGTTCATCAAGCCGGGGGTCTTCGCGGCCATCCGCGGGCAGCAGGGCAAGGGCGATGCCTTTGCGGCGGGCCAGATCCTGCAGGGTGGCCAGACCATAGGGCCAATAGCTTTCGCCACCGATAAGCCGCACCAGAATGCCCTTGGTGCCCTCCAGCGTCTGTTCTGCATAGGTATCCACCGACAGGGGATGTTTCAGCGCAACCAAATTGGCCAGCCGGAGGCTGGGCAGGTTTCCATCTGCGCGATGCCAGCCTGCCGCAAAAGCGCCAAGGTCACTGTCAGAGAACGACAGCACCACGAGGTCCGCAGGGGTCTGCCCCAGATCCTGGGGGGTATCGGTCTGGTCCAACCCGTGGCTTTCGCGAAAGACGACATGCATCAGATATTGCCTCGCGCGCTTGGAGAAAACTGAAGGCCGGATTGCAGACCCCGGATTGCGCCCCGGATTGCGCCCGGGATCACACCTGACCCACCCCGAAGGCGGGCGTGAGTGCGCTCATCCCGGGACGGGCGCGATCCTTTCCGCATCGGTGTCTGGCAGGTCAAGCGCGGGGCCATGGAATCAGGCCCCCAGTTCGGCGCGAATGGCGGCACCGTCGATATTGTCGTGTTCTGCAATCACCACCAGCTGGGTACGACGTGGTGCGTCGCCCCAGGGCTTGTCGTACTGGGCCCGCAGGCGCTCGCCCACGGCCTGAACCAACATGCGCATGGGTTTTCCCTCCACCGCGACATAGCCTTTGACGCGCAGTATATTACGTGTGCGGGCAAGTTTCACGATAGCATCTTGCAGCGCTTCCGGATCGGCGACTTCGCCCATTTCGACAACAATGCTCTCAAAATCGTCGTGTTCGTGATCGTGGTGCCCATCGTGATGGCTGGGGCGGCCCTCCAGGTCGTCTTCGGCGGCGGCATTCAGACCCAGGATGATACGCGGATCAATCACGCCTTCGCTCATCGGCAGGATTGGCAGCGGACGCGGCGCTTCGGCCTCGATCACCTTGCGGGCAGCCTCCAGGCCGGCCTGGCCTGCCAGATCGGCCTTGGACAGCAACACGATGTCGGCGCAGGAGATCTGATCCTCAAACACCTCGGAGAGCGGCGTTTCGTGATCGAGACTGTCATCGGCTGCGCGTTGGGCCTCAACCGCGGCAAGATCGGGGGCAAACTGCCCGGCGGCCACGGCTTCGGCATCGGCCAGGGCAATGACGCCATCCACAGTGATGCGCGAGCGGATCGCAGGCCAGTCAAAGGCCTTGAGCAGGGGCTTGGGCAGCGCCAGGCCAGAGGTTTCGATCAGGATATGTTCGGGCTGTTCCGGCAGCGCCATCAGGGCCTCGATGGTGGGGATGAAATCATCCGCCACGGTGCAGCAGATGCAGCCATTGGCCAGCTCGACGATGTTGTTTTCCGGGCAGTTTTCATCGGCGCAGGACTTCAGGATGTCGCCATCAACACCAGCGGTGCCAAATTCATTGACCAGAACCGCCAGGCGTTTGCCCTGGGGGTTTTGCATCAGGTGGCGGATCAGGGTGGTTTTCCCCGCGCCCAAAAAGCCTGTGATAATGGTGACGGGGATCTTGTTGAGGTCGCTCATGGGGATTTAGTCCTTGGAAGGCAGGGTGATCGGGGGGATACGGGCGATGGATTGTTTGCGGAACACCTGTGGGCGTTCACGCCAGGGCACCAGGCCATCCGCTGTGGCGGCATAGGCGGCGGCGCCAGCCAGAATGTCGTCAACATGGGCCTCAGGGTCAAGATCGCCATAGATATAGCTCCAGCGGGCCTCTCCGCCGGTCAATACCATGGCACAGCCGCGTTTGCAGGCCGAAAGACATTCCACACCGCGCACCGTGACACCGGCAGGCAGGCTGGCGTCCGTCAGGGCTGCCATCAGCAGCGCGCCGGGGCGGGTGGCCTCGGGGTCGACGCCGTCGCGTTTGCAGGTAGTGCAGATTGTCAAAGTGACCTCTGCGGTATCTTCAGTGGCGGGGAGTGCCATATCTTCTGCCATCAGCGCGCGTTTCCTTTATGTGTGAGGAACGGGGCCGGGCCAGCAGAGAGAGGGCAGAGGGCGCACTCCCACAACCAGTCGCGACACACCCCGTCCGCTCGTTGTCTCATCCGTTGGCAGGTCTCCCGGCTTGCGGATTCTAACAGGCCAGGGCCTGTCTGCGGTGCTCTTGCCTTCCCGACGATGTGCAAGACGCACGGGCCAGTGGCATCAGAGACCTCTCCGGTCACGGTCGCGGGGGCGGCTGTGCTTGAGAGCCGATACCAAAAGTAAGTATCAGCCTGTCACATTCCCTCTTCGCCTGCAATTTGCAGGAACCAACGAAAACCCCTTGCGCTATCGAGGCCTTCCTTGTCAAGACTTGGGCAAACAGCAGGAGTGAACCCCGTGAGTGAGAAGTCCGAAACCGGCATTTCAGAAGAGGAAGCGGCACGTCACGCCTCCAAGATGGCCAAGAAGAAGGCCGCGCGTGATCGCATGATGAAAACCAAGGATGGGGAAAAGGGGCTGATCATTGTCCACACCGGTCCCGGCAAGGGCAAATCCAGCTCGGGATTCGGCATGATCATGCGCTGTATTGCCCATGGGATGCCCTCGGCGGTGGTGCAGTTCATCAAGGGGGCCTGGCAGACCGGCGAGCGCACATTGATCGAAGAGAACTTTAGCGATCTGTGCCAATTCTACGCCATGGGCGAGGGCTTCACCTGGGAAACCCAGGATAAGGAACGCGACATTGCTGCGGCCCAAAAGGGTTGGGAAAAAGCCAAGGAGATGATCCGCGATGAGCGCAATACCATGGTGCTGTTGGATGAGATCAACATCGCCCTGCGCTATGATTACCTGAACCTGGAAGAGGTGCTGGAGTTCCTGGTGGAAGAAAAACCACCGATGACTCATGTGGTTCTGACCGGGCGCAACGCCAAGGAAGAGCTGATCGAGATTGCCGATCTGGTCACCGAGATGGGTCAGATCAAACACCCCTTCCGCGCCGGTGTTAAGGCACAAAAAGGCGTGGAGTTTTAAGCGCGTATCAGCCCGGAGCCTGCTCTGGGCTGATATCGTCAATTGGTGTGGTTGCGGCGGTTAGGCCAGTTTGTTGCGGATATAGGTGTCCACCGCTGCGCGCTGATCTGCATCCAGCCGCAGGTTTAGCTTGGTGCGGCGCAGCAGGAAGTCTTCGCCTGTGCGCACCCATTCGTTTTTGATCACCCAGTCCAGCTCTTGGGCGGTGATGGTTGCGCCAAAATCCTGGCCCAGATCCTGCGCGGTTTTGGCATCCCCCAGAACCTCCCAGGCCTCCAGCCCATAGGCGCGCATCAGCCGTCGGCTGGCATAGGCGGACAGGAAGGGATAATCGCTGGCCAGTTTGGCCGTCAGCCTGGCCACATCCGCGACCGGAAAATCGCCACCAGGCATCGCCACACCGACGGTCCAGTTGCCAGGGAGCCCCGGCAGGGCCTCGCCAATCTTGGCCAGGGCGGCCTCGGCCAGTTTGCGGTAGGTGGTGATCTTGCCGCCAAAGACATTGAGCAGCGGCGCCTGCGCCTGATCCAGCGTCAGCACATATTCGCGCGTCGCCGCCGTGGCTGAGCTGGCCCCGTCATCATACAGCGGCCGCACCCCCGAGTAGGTCCAGACCACATCATCGCGGCTTAGTGGTTTTTCAAAGTATTGTGACGCAAAATCAATCAGGTAATCCCGCTCTTGCGGCGTGCATTCCGGCGCGGTCTGTGGGTCCGGATGGTCGGCATCGGTGGTGCCGATCAGGGTGAAGTCTTCTTCATAGGGGATGGCAAAGATAATCCGGCCATCGGTGCCCTGAAAGAAATAGCAGCGCCCGTGGTCAAACAGTTTTGGCACCACGATATGGCTGCCACGCACCAGACGGACCGTCTCGCGGCTGTTTTGCCCCAGGGTCCGACGCAGCAGATCCGCCACCCATGGCCCGCCTGCATTGACCAGCATCTTGGCGTGATGTTCGGTGGTTTCGCCGCTGGCGTGATCCTTGACGGTGATGACCCAGTGATCGGCGCGGCGTTCTGCGCCCAGGACCTCGGTGCGGGTCATGATATTGGCCCCACGGGCCTGCGCGTCGCGGGCGTTGAGCACCACCAGCCGGGCGTCTTCGACCCAGCAATCGGAATATTCAAAGGCCTTTTTGAATTTCGACTTCAACGGGCGGCCCGCCACATCGGTGGTCAGATCCACCGTGCTGGTGCCCGGCAGGATGCCACGCTTGCCAAGGGAATCGTATAAAAACAGCCCCAGACGGATCAGCCAGGCCGGGCGCCGCCCCTTCATCCAGGGCATAAAGGTGGTCAGCAGTTTTGACGTCGGCGTGTCGTTGTCAAACCGCATATCCTTGTGGAAGGGCAGCACAAAGCGCATCGGCCAGGAAATATGCGGCATTGCCTTTAGCAGCACTTCACGTTCGATCAGGGCCTCGCGCACCAGCCGGAATTCAAAATACTCCAGGTATCGCAGGCCGCCGTGAAACAGCTTGGTCGAGGCGGAAGAGGTCGCCGAGGCCAGGTCGTTCATCTCGGCCAGGGTGACCGACAGGCCGCGCCCGGCGGCGTCACGGGCGATACCGCAGCCATTGATGCCGCCGCCAATGATAAAGAGATCGGTGATTTTGGGCTCAGTCATTTTGGGCTCGGTCATTTTCGCTGCTTTCGTTTTTGATCCCGTCCGAATCTGTGCACAGGATGCGGGTGCCTGCCGCATGGGCGGCCTCGCAGAAGGGGGTGGGGGGCCGTTGATCGGTGATAACCACATCCAGATCCGGCAGGCCGCAGATCCGCACCGGGGCGGAGCGGGCAAACTTGCTGCTGTCACAGAGCAGGATTTTGCTCCGTGCGTTTTTAAGGATGGCGCGGGCAACAGAGACTTCGCGGGCATCGTGGTCCAGCACGGCGCCGTCCTCATCCAGCGCCGAGGCGCCGATGATGGCATAATCCACCTTGTAACGAGAGATGAATTCAACCGCATCTTCGCCAATGATTGCCCCGTCGCTTTGCCGGACGGTGCCGCCAACCAGGATCAGCTCCTTTGCCTCTCCACCCATCATCAGGTTGATAATATTGATATTATTGGAAAGTATGGTAAGCCCGCGATGGTTTTCCAGGGCGCGCGCGGCCTGTTCGGTCGAGGTGCCGATATTGATCGCCAGCGAGCAGTTGTCGGGGATGAATTCGGCCAGCAGGGCTGCCATGGTCTGTTTGGCCGTGGCGTTCTGCTTGCGTCGGTCGGCATAGGCGCGATTGGCGGCAGAGCTGATCCGCACTGCGCCGCCATGCACCCGCGACAACACCCCGCGCGCAGACAGATCCCGCAGGTCGGTGCGCACCGTCTGCAGGGATACCCCAAAGCGCGCCGCGAGGTCCTCTACCTCTACGCGCTCCTGGCTGTGCAGCAAGTTCAGGATCTTGTCGTGGCGAGTCGTGGCATCCATGGGCTTTCCCTTTTGTGGGAATGCCTATCGGATCATACGAGTTTTGTCACCATTTGTTTTCGTTTTACTTGCGGTAAGTATAATATCGAAAACCTGCACGGGGGTTTCCCCCCTTTGGGGCAGTTGGCGCCAGTCAGGCCAGACGGATAAGGTGGTTGTCCCAGGCCAGATCGTGACGCCCCAGCGGTTTTGCTGCGCCCCCTGTCAGAGCCAAAATCTGGCCCAGCCCGGTGCTGGCGATCAGCCCATTGCTGGCGGTGGCCAGGCCGCAGACGTCCTGCAGCGCATGTTCGCGGATGATTTCACCATTGCTGGTGTCCAGCACCTGCACCATCCCGCCCCTGGGAGAGGAAACCGCGATGGATTGGTCGTCGGCGGCAAAGGCGACCGAGCCGCCATAGCCGCGCATATTGCGCAGCCGGGGGTCGCCCTCTGCCAATAGCTGCGGTGCGGCGCCGGGCTGATACAGCCCCAGCAGCGGCAGGTCTGCACCCGGATCCCCCTGCCATTGCATGGCAAAGCCCAGGGTCCCTTGCGATGACAGGGCAAGGTGACGGATCGAGTTCAGGTGCAAATCCCAATCCAGTTCCATCACGTCCAGCACCTCGCCCTCCAGGGACAGCAGGCTGAGGTTCGGGCGCATCTGCGGCAGGTTCAGCTTGGCCCGGCCGCTGTCGGGGTGGGTTTCAATCCCGCCGTTGGCAATGGCCAGCTGGTCACCGCGCGGGCTGTGGCGCAGCAGCATGTCATGGGGGCCAATCCCGCCGGAGCCAAAGCTGCCAATGCGGCGATAGGCCTGTGTGACCTCCCAAAGGCCGATCACGCCACGGCCAGTCTCATAGTCGTTTTCGGTGGTGAACAGGCGGCTGCCATCCCGGGAGAACAAGCCATGGCCATAAAAGTGATGCCCCTGTGGAGGCTCCAGACGGGCAAGATGTGTCCCATCCCGGCAGTCTATGACGTCGGCAAAGCGACCGGGACGGCGGGCAAAGGCAACGGCCTCGGGGCGATGGGGGTGGGCAGCGGCGGCATGGCCGCGCCCCGGCAGCGGACAGGTAAAGCGGATCGCCCCGGTGTCGGACAGGCCTGCCAGCAGGTAGCGCCCGCCGTGATCTTTGGCAGCCGCCAGAAAGGCCGGGCCGCCAAGGTCAGCCCAGCTGGGGGCAGGGGCCAGGCTGGTGGCCAAAAGGCCGGCGATAAAACCGCGTCGAGAGGTCATGTGCTGTCCTTGCTGTCAGGGGGCTGTGCTGTGTTTTCTTTGAGGCGTGCGTCAGTCGCCGTCCAGCGCGTTGAACCCGGCCAGAACCCCCAGCGAGGGGCCCAGATCGCTCTCAATCAGCGCCCGCAGATCGTTGATCTCTTGCTGCAGTGCCTCGATGCGGAACCGCTTGGCCGGATCTGCAACCCCTGCGAGGCTGGGATCTTCCAGGCGCAGGGCGCGCAGGATTGGCTTTTGAAAGGCGGCTTCCAGTTGCGCCACCAGATCCTCATCTCCCTGCGCCAAGGCGATGGCCAGAGGGTGCAGGGCTTGCAGGGCCAGGACAATATGGTGCTGGCTGCGGGCTGAGCGCCAGGCCTCGGCGCGTTTGGGGCGGGGTTTGTCAAAGCTGCCCAAGGGGCGGCCCAATCGCATGTCTGCCAGCATCTGCAGGCCTGTGTTCAGCGATTTAAAAAGCTCTTGCTTGACCTCGGTTTTATCGTGATAGCGCCCGGTGGCATTGCGCATCTGCGCGGCATAGGAGTGCTGCCAGTCCTGCTGAATGGCCTCGGCCGTTGTGGCAATATCACGGGCCATCGCGGCGATCAGGGCGCAGCTGTAGTCCTGTGGTTCGGCATTGGCAAACTTGGGGTCGTAGAGCATGAATTCCAGCGCGTAGAACCCGCGCCCGGCGATCGAGGACTGGGCAAAACCCTGCGGCGTCAGCAGGGCGGGATCGGCAGCGCGCAGGTGATTGGCCAGGGTTTTTGGCGTCTTGCCGCGACTGTCAGGCCAAAAGGCCAGGGCAAAGGCGCGATTGTCTGTTTCAGTGGGGCCAAAGCGCAGGTGGCTGACCCGGGTCCAATCGTCAAAGGCCTGGCTGTAGGCATTTTGCAGTGGGGCGGCATCGGGCTGGCAAATGCGACCGGCGGTTTCAGCCAGATCCTGGCTGCTGTCGACCAGGGCCTGCATGGCGGGCAGGATCTGACCGTCGAGGATTTCATCCACCATATCGGCGCGCGCTGGTGTGGTCATGACGGCGACGCTGGCGGCCAGCGCAAACAGAAGATGTTTCAAATTACAGGCTCTCCAAAAAACGAATGAGGGTGGCGCGGTCATCGGGCGACATCGAGATAACCTGGTCGCGGGCAGGTTTCGCTTCGCCACCATGCCAGAGAATGGCTTCCAGCAGGCTGCGGGCGCGGCCATCGTGCAGATAGGTTGCATCGGGGTTCACCTGCTTGGTCAGCCCAATCCCCCAAAGCGGCGCGGTGCGCCACTCGCGCCCCGTGGCGCGCCCTTCGGGGCGATCATCGGCGAGGCCCTCGCCCATGTCATGCAACAGCAGGTCGCTATAGGGCCAGATCAGCTGAAAGCTGTTCTCGGGCCGGTCCGCCAACCGCTGGGTGACAAATTTGGGCGTGTGGCAGCTGGTGCAGCCGCTGGCGTAGAACAGCTCCTTGCCGCGCAGCACCTGGGGGTCACCGCTGTCGCGGCGCGCAGGTACGGCCAGGTTGCGGGAATAAAAGGTCACCAGATCCATATTGGCCTGGTCAATTTCGGTGCCACGGATGTCGCCATCGCCATGCGGGGCAGTCAGACAGGGGCTTTGCGCGGCGGTACAATCACCCGCAGGCTGGGGAAACAGCGGCGTTGAGATGCCGATATCGCCGGAAAAGGCCGCTGCCGATTGCTGGTGCAGGGTTGGCATGCCCGCCTTATAGCCAAAGCGCCCCAGCATGATCTGCTGATACTCACGCGACCAGCCCAGGTTGGCGCGTCCGGATATGCCGTCGCCATCGCTGTCGTCTTCATCGACATTGGCCAGAATATCCGCTGTCGAGATCGCCTCCAGCAACCCCAGACCAATCATTGGCGGTGCCATCCGGGGCGATAGCACGGCCTTGGGGTGCAGCGGGCCATAGCCCAGCTCTGCGGTGGTATAGCTGGGGAGGCGCAGCTCGGCAGTTTCGCCGCCAGCCAGTGGGACGATCTGTGTGGCGTAGTCCACCCCAAGCCGGTATTCCGGCGCGATGCCGGGCGGGGAAAAATCCTGCAGCTGGCCACCATAGTTGGGGTCAGGGGCGGAGCCGATGTAATCTGTTACGGCTTTTAGATTCTGTGGCGTCTCGCCGGGGATGGAAACGCGCAAAAACATCGAGGCCGAGCGATAGTCAGGACCCTTGGGAACCGCGCCGCGCCCATCCTTGATGTGGCAGCGCTGGCAGCTGCGCGCATTATACAGTGGCCCCAACCCATCGGAGGCCAGGGTGGAGGCAGGTGCGAACACCCAGATCTTTTTGAACAACCCATTGCCGAGCTTGAACTCCAGCTCCTGCTCAAACGTGAGATTGGCGCTGTGCTGCGAAAAGGCCTCGTCATCGCGGCGCGCCGGGACAGTGGCGCTGCCGGCAGGGTTGTCCTCGAACATTTCGGGGCTGGTGAAATCCTGCGTCGCTGCCGTGACCTTGGCCACCCGGGCCCGTTCTGCGGCGCTGCGGGGCTGGATGGTCAGGTGCGGGTCGCCCAGCGACAGGGCTGATAAATCGAGGCTCGGCGCAGGTGGCGGATCCAGGGCAAAGGCCGGGGAGGCCGCCGCAAATGCGGCAGCCAGAAGGAGCTTACTCTTCAACCGCTTCCATTTTGGTGGCGTTGAGTTGTGCATAGTTTTCGGCACCAATCCGGTCGTGGAGGTCAAGCTGGGTTTCGAGGAAGTCGATATGGCCTTCTTCGTCTGCCATCAATGTTTCAAACAGCTTCATAGTGACGTAATCGCCGGCCTCGTTGCAGACCTCGCGGGCCTCTTTATACAGTGCGCGGGCGCTTTCTTCGGCGGCGAGATCGCATTCCAGCGTTTCCTTGGGGGTCTGGCCGATGCGCAGCGGATCCAGCTTTTGCAGGTTGGGGTGGCCGCCCAGGAACAGGATCCGCTCAATCAGATCATCCGCATGCTGCATCTCTTCGATGCTTTCCTCGCGGCTTTTCTTGGCCATGCTTCCCAGCCCCCAGTCGTCCTGCAGACGATAGTGCAGCCAGTATTGGCTGACGGCTGTCAGTTCATGACGCAGCGCTTTGTTGAGGTAGTCGATGACTTTGGGGTCGCCCTTCATAGGTGCTCTCCTGAGTTGTTTTGCGGCGTAGGTTCTGCAGCCCAGCCGGTACCTTCATCTTATCATTGTCGCGCATGGTGTCGAGAAAGAGCGGCATGCATCCGCCACAATCAGCCGCTTTGCCAAGCGCGTGGTAGATTTTCCCTGGGGTGATAATGGTTTTGGGGTCCGCGCTGCGCATCCAGTCAATGGCGGCATGGATATCGTGGTCCGTGATTGCAGTGCAGTGGCAGATGATCATGCAAGAGGCCCCTGGGGATGTGTTGCACCATGGTTCTAGAAAGTTGCCGCAATATCCGACAAAAATAATCAGAATACAAGGCAGAAATCAGATTAATTCAGTCAGGTAATGGGGCGGCCAAAAATATGGGCCGCAAAACTGCGACCCATTGTGGCTTGTGGCTAATCCGATTGGTCCCGAGGGAAGGGGCACCCCGTCAGATCAGCTGCAATTTTGCTGTTATCCTCCCAGCGGGATGACCAGGTTGAGACCAACAATGGTATCTTTCACGCCGCTGTCGTCCTGCTGTGCGAGGGCGCCGCCCAGAACCATGCCGTTGCTGAACTCACGTTCCAGCGCAATCGAGTGCAGGTCGGTTTTGCCGGAACTGTCCAGGTCACGCTGCGACAGGGTGCCCGACAGGGTCCAGTCGCCAATGGCATAGGCTGCATTCAGGGTCGCAAAGGTTGCGTCATCGGCGGTGCCGCCAAAATTGCTAAAGCTTGCAACCTCAGCAAAGACATCCAGACCAGAAGCAAAGGAATGGCCGAGCCCGGCGACAAAGCCCTGTTCGTCATCCACGTCGCCCACACTGGCGCTCAGGTGGCGGGCGCCGATATGGAAACGGGTGTTGTCGACGTCGTGATTCCATTGGATGGCAAAGCTGTCCAGCTTGCCGGTGTTGCCCGCGCCACCGGTATTGGAGCGGTTGCGGCCACGGTCGGTGCCCCAGGAGCGGCTGAGCGAGGTGTCATCAGCAAAAAACAGGCCAAAGGACAGGGTGCCCGCGCCGTTCAGCTCGACATCGGCGAGGAGGCCCAGCTGTTCTGTCAGCTCATAGTCTTCGGCAAGCGTGCCGCCAAAAAAGCCTGCGGTGTCATCCCAGGCAGAGCCAAAAACCGGGTGCAGCTTACCAATTGCAACGGTGGTGGACTCGCCGATGCCAAAGCTAAAGCCAAGCTCTTCAACATAGAGCCCCATGTCGTCAAAGCTGCGATCTGCGGTTGGATCGGTGACGCTTTCACCGGTCAGGGTTGAAAAGATCGCCATGCCGTTGCCAAAGGTATAGGTGCCGGTGGCGGTGATAATGGCATAGGTGTTGCGGATTTCATTGGCAGGCACATCTGACGACACAACCTGTTCGTTGCCAATTTCAATTTCACCTTCCCAGGTGAAACCTTGCTCAGCAAAGGCGGCATTTGCGCACAACAATAGGGGCGCGCTGAAAGCCAGCGCGGCTTTGGTCTTGGGGGTCATGGAACGTATTCTTTCTGGTGGGGCGACCCGGCTGCAGGGATCAGCCAGGTCTCGTGAGTTTCATTAAGTTATGATATTACATATCGAATGTTTATTCGAAGACAGCCGAGGGATTGTCAAGGCTGTCGGAGCCTTCAAATTCCAAACCATCCAGATTGAGCAGTTTTACCACACGCTCGATCGACTGGGTTTGATCCACCAGACCATTGACGCCACCCATGATCAGGGCTTCGCCAGCGGCATTGCCCTGTTCCAGCATCTGGTCATAGGAAAAGCCTGCCTCGGCAGTGGATTTGATCCGGCCCAGGGCCCGCATGGTGGTGGAGAGTTTGGCCTGCATCTCGACGTCCAGCGCCGGATCAGCAGCGGCAACCAGATCAGACAGGGAGGGGCCTGAAACCAGCGCGCCATTCACCCGCACATATTCGCCGAGGTAGACGTTTTGAACGCCCAGGCCATCGTAATAATGGCTGTTGTGGGTGTTGTCGGAAAAGCAATCGTGCTCTTCTTCGGGGTCATTCAGCATCAGGCCCAGGCGCATGCGCTCGCCGGCCTGTTCGCCATAAGACAGCGATCCCATGCCGGTCAGCATGGCAGAAATCCCGGCGCTTTCATTGGCCAACAGCGCAGAGCGGGCCGCGCCGGTCTCGCTCCATTGTGCCGCCATCCATTCCAGATCCGAGACCAGCAGGTCGGTGGCGGCTTGCAGGTAATCGCCACGCCGGTCGCAATGACCATTGGTGCAGGCGTCACCTGCGGCATAGTCGGTCCAGGGGCGGTTGCCTGCGCCGTGGTCGGTGCCGTTCAGATCCTGACCCCAGAGCAGGAATTCAACTGCGTGATAGCCGGTGGCCACATTGGCCTCAACACCGTCGGCTTCGTGCAGGGTGCCGGATAGCAGCGCCGGGGTGATGGCGCTGGTGTCGATGGTTTTACCAGAGAGATCAAAGCTCGGATTGGCGATCACGTTCAGCGCGGCCAGGGCATTTTCGTCGCTGGGGCCACCATAGGCGGCATCCACATAGTCGATCAGGCCTTCATCCAGCGGCCAAGCATTCACTTTGCCTTCCCAATCGTCAACGATGGCATTGCCAAAGCGGAAGACTTCGGACTGCTGATAGGGCACGCGGGCCGCCAGCCAGGCGTGACGTGCGGCGGTCAGGGCCTCGGCAGAGGGCGCGGCGATCAATGTCTCTACAGCTTTTTGCAGCGTCTGGGCGGT
The DNA here is from genome assembly GCF_000473205.1 of Pseudophaeobacter arcticus DSM 23566. NCBI lineage: Bacteria > Pseudomonadati > Pseudomonadota > Alphaproteobacteria > Rhodobacterales > Roseobacteraceae > Pseudophaeobacter > Pseudophaeobacter arcticus. The sequence goes on along the minus strand of NZ_AXBF01000004.1, from coordinate 210,814 downwards.
GGCAAGGCTGTCTTGGTACTTGGCTTGGGCGATATTGGCATAGTTGGCCAGAACCTCGGCCTTGCTCGCGGCCAGAACGGGCGTCGCGCCGAGAGCAAGACCTGCCAGGGCGGAGCCAGTCAGAAACAGTTTTTTCATTTTGAAGTCCTTGGATAATGTCGCTTGGGTGGGTCGGTGAAAGGTCACTGGAGCCGAGCCGGGGCGATCGCAGTGCCACCAGGTCAGAAGGGCTGTGGCTGGCTCATTTGGTCAGGATCAGTTTTCCGGCGCGGGTGATGCGCAGGCTGTAGATCTGGCCGTTGAGCAGAATACGCGCCTGAATGCCACCGCGGGTGAGATCCTCGGCATGGTAGGTTGGGAAAACTTCGGGGGTTGCGGTGGTTGGCACCGGGTTGGATGTCATCTGGTTCATAGGGGTCGCCCATTGTTGAATTCCGCCTTGTCCAAAAGCCACTCCAAACAAAGCCCGCAGAGGGCGCCGCTGGGGGCAAAAACCGGGGCCCAAATTGCCTCGCGTTCCACCGTCGGTTCGGGGCGGGGGCAGGTCGTGCGGGTTTGAGGGCTTTTGATCGACATGGTGGCGATTTCTATTTGTGAGATGTGGGTCCGGGCTGGCCTGTCGAGTCAGGTTGGCTGCGGGCTTTATACCTGATTAATTTCATCAGAAAACCCATTCCGACTATTTTTGTCGGAAAAATATTACTCCTGGGTGCATTATTCCCAAAAGTGAAACGATAGGCGTGATTTTCCACGTTTGAGACGTGGGGTGGTGAAAAGAAGCGTTGCCAAAAGGAAAAGCCCGCCTTCAAAAAAGGCGGGCTTTGCAGGTCTTGGCGCGCTTGAGCGCGCCGGATTGGCGTCTTCTGGAAGCGGGGTTAGTCGCGGGTACCGGCGAAACGCTCTTGCCATTCTTCGCGCTGCTCGTCGGTGATTTTGGCAAAGAGGTTTTCGGGTACGGTAAACCCATGGCCCGCAGGCAAAGTGGCAAGAGCGGCATCCACATCAACCGGCCAGCTGTAGTCGTCGCAGTTCAGCGCCTGCATCAGGACCTTGGAGGCGGTGGGAATAAAGGGTGCGCTCAGCACCGCATAGAGACGGATCAGATTGAGGCCGAGACGCACCTGGGTTGCGGCCAGGTCCGGGTTGGTCTTGAAGGTGGACCAGGGGGCGGTGCTTTGCAGGTATTCGTTGCCGGCAACCCAGATCGCCCGCAGCTCCTGCGCGGATTTGCGCACTTCCATGTTTTCCATGTGCTGCTCATAGGCCCGAATGCGGCTGGTGAGATCACCAATCAGCGCTTTTTCCGGTTCGCCATAGGGGGCAGATTCGGGAACAGATTCGCCAAATTTGGAGCGGCAGAACTTGGTGATACGGCTGACAAAATTGCCCAGAACATCCGCCAGGTCCTTGTTCACCGATTGCTGGAAATTCTCCCAGGTGAATTCGGAGTCGGAGCTTTCGGGGGCATGGCTGAGCAGCCACCAGCGCCAATAGTCAGCGGGCAGGATTTCCAGCGCCTGATCCATAAAGATGCCGCGCCCCTGGCTGGTGGAGAACTGGCCGCCATCATAGTTCAGGTAGTTGAAGCTTTTGAGGTGGTCGACCAGTTTCCAGGGTTCGCCAGAACCCAAGATGGTGGCCGGGAAGGACAGGGTGTGGAAGGGCACGTTGTCTTTGCCCATGAACTGGACATATTTGACATCATCCGCCCCCATGTCGGTGCGCCACCAGCGTTGCCAGTCGGCGTCCGTCTTGCCATTGGCCTCGGCCCATTCACCGGCGGCGGCGATGTATTCGATGGGCGCATCAAACCAGACGTAGAAGACCTTGCCTTCCATGCCGGGCCAGTCCTCGGTGCCTTTTTTGACCGGAATCCCCCAGTCGAGATCGCGGGTGATGCCCCGGTCCTGCAAACCGTCGCCGTCATGCAGCCATTTTTTGGCGATTGAGGTGGTCAGCACTGGCCAGTCGGCTTTGCTGTTGATCCAGGCATCCAGCTGGTCCTTCATCTGGCTTTGGCACAGGAACAGGTGCTTGGTGGCGCGTACTTCCAGATCGGTGGAGCCGGAGATCGCCGAGCGTGGATTGATCAGGTCGGTGGGGTCCAGCTGTTTGGTGCATTCTTCACATTGATCGCCGCGGGCTTTTTCATAGCCGCAGTTGGGGCAGGTGCCTTCGACATAGCGGTCGGGCAGGAAGCGGCCATCGGCGTGGGAGTAGATCTGGCTGTCGTCCACTTCGCGGATCAGGCCTGCCTCGGCAAGCTTTCCGGCAAAATGCTGGGTCAGCCTGTGGTTCTGCGGGCTGGAGGAGCGGCCAAAGTGATCAAAGCTGAGGCCAAAGCCCTTGGCGATTCCAGCCTGGACCTCATGCATTTCGGCGCAAAACTCATCGACGGGCTTGCCGGCCTTGGCGGCAGCAAGTTCGGCGGGGGTGCCGTGTTCATCAGTGGCGCAGAGAAACAGAACCTCGTTGCCGGTGGCGCGCTGGAACCGGGCATAAAGATCAGCCGGCAGCTGACTGCCAACCAGATTTCCCAGGTGCTTGATCCCGTTGATATAGGGAATTGCCGAAGTAATCAGAATGCGTGCCATGCCATCCACCCATGTGTAAAGTCAAAGGCCCGTCTACCCCATGCCGCGCGACACGAAAACCCCGGCTGGACCTTTCGGGGCATTTTTGGAAGCCATGCCGTCTTCATCTTGCTTTATTACCAGCTCTGGCGCAGCTATAACGGGAGTAATGCATCCAATATCTTGAAATTTCACAGACACGGCACCAGATATATTGCATACCATTGCATACTGAATGAAGTTTCTGACCTGAGGATCTTGCCATAGATGTTTGACTACCTGTTTGATCCCGGTTTTCTGCCGTTCACCTTTGCGCTGGCGCTTTTATTTGGTCTTGCCGGGTTGGAACTGGCGGCCTTGCTGATCGGGGCGAGCTTTCTTGGCGGTGGTGAAGCCGACGCAGGTCTTGATGGTGCCGACGGCCCTGCGTTGGGCGACATGGGTGATTTGGGGGGCGATATCTCCCTGGACGCAGATGCGTTGAGCGATCTTGGAGAGTTTGGAGATCTGGGCGACCTTGATCTTGCGGATATCGACGGCGTTGACCTGGCCGACGGCGATATGGCGCTCGACGCCCCTGGAGGGCTAAGCGGCTGGTTGGGCTTGGGCAAAATGCCGATGCTGATCTGGCTTGCCGTGTTTTTGCTGGGATTTGGTCTAAGCGGCATCGGGGTGCAACTGGGGGTGCAATCCGTGCTGTCCGATACCCTGACGGCCTGGCTGGTTGCGCTTCCGGCTGGTGCCTTTGGTCTGTGGTTTGCCCGTCGCTTTGGCGCGGTCTTTGCGCGGATCTTGCCGCAGACCGAAACCGAGGCTCTGTCAGATCGTAGCCTGGGGCGTCGACGAGGCGTGATTACCCAAGGTACCGCTGCCACAGGCCGCCCCGCCGAGGTGCGGGTGATGGATCGCTATGGCAATGCGCATTACCTGCGCGCCGAACCCTTTGCCAAGGGCGAAGAGATTACACAGGGCACCGAGGTGCTGGTGATCCGGGACAGACGGCAGGATGCCTATGTTCTGATCCCACTGTCGGAATGACACCTGATGTCGCCAGTTCCCTGCTGACAAAAAGGCAGCTTTGAAATGGCCAAGAAAACAACCGAACAAATAATCGAACAAACAGCTGAACAACCGGCTGAACAAACAATCGAACAACCGGCCGAAATTTTATTGGACGATGGAGGAATTCAAATGGATTTTCTGATTATTGGTGTGCCCAGTGTACTGGCACTGCTTCTTGTTATTGGTCTGGTGCTTGGGCGCTTGTATCGGCGCTCAACCCGCGAAGTCAGCCTGATTAGAACCGGCTCGGGCGGGAAGAAGGTCATCATGGACGGTGGCGTTCTTGTGGTGCCATTGCTGCATGAAGTCAGCCCGGTCAACATGAAGACCCTGCGTCTTGAGGTAAAGCGCGACGGTGAGGCGGCCCTAATCACGCAGGACAGGATGCGCGTCGATGTTGGCGTGGAATTTTACGTCTCGGTCATGGCGACCTCCGAAGGGATTGCCCGCGCAGCCCAGACACTGGGGGACCGGACGTTTGATGTGGAACAGCTGCGCGAGATGATCGAGGGCAAGCTGATTGATGGTCTGCGCGCGGTTGCGGCGCAGATGACCATGGATGGTCTGCATGAAAACCGGGCTGATTTTGTTCAGGAAGTACAAAACGCCGTTTCCGAGGATTTGACCAAAAACGGTCTCTCGCTGGAATCGGTGTCGCTGACCGCGCTGGACCAGACCCCGTTTGAGGCCCTGGATGAGAACAACGCCTTTAACGCTGTTGGCATGCGCAAACTGGCTGAGGTGATTGCGACCTCAAAGATGGAGCGCGCCCAGATTGATGCGGATGCTGACGTTTCGGTGCGCCGTGCGTCGATGGAGGCGCAGCGTCAGAAACTGTTGATTGAACAGGACGAGGAACAGGCTCGCATCGAGCAGAAAGAAAGGATCGAGACCCTGCGCGTCGCCCAGGAGGCTGAGATTGCAGCCCGGACCGAAGATTCTGTGCGCGAAACCGAACGCTCCCGCATTGCACGGGAAGAGGCGATCCGGTCTGCCGATATTGAGCGCGAGCGCAAGATCCGCGTCGCCGAGATCACCAAGGAGCGTGAACTGGAGGTGGCCGAGCAGGAACGCCAGATCATCATTCAGCAAAAATCGGAAGAGGAAAGCCGCGCCCGCGCCTCCGCCGATCTGGCCCGCGCCGAAGCCACCAAGGCGACGGAAGCGGTGACAACCGCCCGTCAGGTGGCCGAGGCAGAGCGTGAAAAGCAGATTGTGCTGATCCAGGCCACCCGCGAAGCCGAACGTCAGGCCACCGCCATCCGTCTGGCCGCCCAGGCCGAGAAGGACGCCGCCGCCGACCGGGCCGAGGCCCGCCGCGAGGAGGCACAGGCCGAAGCTGATGCGCTCAATATCCGCGCCGAGGCAAAGAAGAACGACATGCTGGCCGAGGCCGAAGGGAAGCGCGCCATTGTCGATGCCGAAAATGCGCTCTCGGCTGAGCTGATCGGCATGAAGATTGATCTGGCCCGTCTCGAGGCGCTGCCTTTGATCGTCGCCGAGATGGTGAAACCTGCTGAAAAGATCGACTCGATCAAGATCCATCAGGTTAGCGGTATTGGCGCGATGGGGGGCGTTGGGGGCAATGGTCACACCCTACAGGCCGGTGCTGGCGAAAAGCCGGTGGTAAATCAGGCGCTGGACTCGATCATGGGTATGGCGGTGCAGATGCCGGCGCTGAAAAAGCTGGGCGAAGAGCTGGGCCTGTCGATGGAAGACGGCGTGAGCGGGATCACCAGTGCCGCGCTTGGGGTTGAGGCACCCAGGCCCGCGGTTGTGAATGCGCCGGCCGTGGTGAACGGCGACGCATCAGAGGCGGAGCCGGGCCCCGCAGCCTGAGCAATGCCAGCAGTGTTTCAGACACTGCAATTTTACCACTGTGATTCAGCGAGAGGGCCGGAGCTTCCGGCCCTTTTCATTTGCGCTCGCGCGCTCGTTTCAGCAATCGACCAATGGTGAAAGAGGTGCGCGGCGCATAGACGTAGCGGGTCCGGTCTTCTGCCTTTGGCCCAGGCCGCACCCGCATCCGGGTGAGACCAAATATGATCAGCAGGATATGACCGATGGCGACAAAGGCAAACAAGGCTCGTGGCCCATAGCTGCTGATCAGGCTGGAGGTCACATAGGGGGCTGCAATTGCGCCAAGCGCAAAAAAGAACATCAAGGCCGCCGAGAGTTCAACCCGTTGTTCGGAGGTGGCAAAATCATTGGCATGCGCAGAGGAGAGCGAGAAAATCGGAAAGGTGGTGAGGCCAAAGAACCCGGCCGCCAGCATAACGCCAAGCGTGCCGGACTGGCTGGCCGCCATGGTGATGAGGCAGCTGCCCACCGCCGCCGCCGACAGCCAGATCAGCACCCAGCGCCGGTCATATTTATCGGCCAGCCAGCCCATCGGATACTGCGCCAGCGCGCCGCCCAGAACGAATGAGGCCAGGAAAAAGGCAATCTGGTCAATCTCCAGCCCGACCTCTTGTCCATAAATCGGCCCAACCATTCGGAATGAGGCCGAGCTGAGCGCAGCAACAATCACCCCGGCGACTGCCAGCGGCGAGCAGTGCCAGGCCAGTTTGGGCCGCAGGCGCGGGGCCTTTGGTGTCTCGGGCTGGCTGGCACGGGTCAGGGTGAGCGGCAGCAAGGCCGCACAGCACAGCAGCGCCAACAGGTTGTAAGAGACATAATAGGCCGGCGGCAGTACCGCGATGAACAGCTGCGCCCCCAGCGAGCCGCCCATGTCCACCAGCCGGTAGGTGCCCATGGCCCGGCCGCGGGTCTCATTGGTGACCTTGGCGTTGAGCCAGGCTTCGATCACTGTATAGGCGCCGGCCACACAGACCCCGGAAGCAATCCGCATGGCGGCCCAGGCATAGGGGTTGTCTGTCAGCGTATGGCCAATCAGCCCCATGGCCCCCAGGGCAGTACAAACCGCAAAGCTGCGCGAATGGCCGATGGTGCCCAGCAGGCGCGGCACCCACCAGCAGCCAATAAAAAATCCCAGAAAATGCGCCGAGCCCAACAGGCCGATCTGTTCCTTGTCAAACCCTAAGGTAAACCCTGACAGCGCATCAAGCGGTCCAACGCCTCCGGTTGAAAATTGCAGGAGCACCACAGAGAGGAACAAGGCAGCAAAGGAAATAATCATACGCATAACAGGCACTCAATGCTGTAAGACGGGGGCGCTGCAAGAGTTTTTTCGACGCAAATGTCGTATCCAGCCTGTTGGCGATACTTATGCCACCTGATGCAGACTGGCGCGAATGTCCAGGCGCACGATGTCACCGACCAGTCCGGCATAGCCCGATGCACCATAGGCGGAACGGCTCAGGCTGCCGTGCAGGGTGACATCCAGACGGCTGAGATCATCCGCAGCACTGCCTATGCGACGAAACAAGGCGATCTGCAGGGAAAGAGGCAGGGTTACCCCGCGCAGGGTGAGATCTCCGATGAGTTCGGCCCCATTGGACAGGCGCCCCTCGGGGCCAAGGAGAACGCGGCGGGTAACAAAGCTGATGGTCGGAAACCGCGTGACATCCAGAACATCGGGGCCGGTCATGGCCTTGGTGGCAAAGATCAGGCCAGTTTTGGCAGCCCTGGCATCCAGCGAGACAGCGACCCGGGTTTCGGTCAGTCGCTTGGGGTCCAGCATCACCTTTGAGCTGGCAATGGGCATCGTGCCCTTTTGCCAAATACCATTGAGGCGAAATCCGAATGTCACCTCAGTGGCAGCAAGGTCCAAAGCATAGCCCGGGGTTTGGGTTCGGCTTGCCGCCCCGAGCGGCCCAGGTACCGAGGCGAGCCCGGTGCCTGCGGCCAGGCTTAAAAGGCCCATAAGGATTTGTCGTCGTGATGGCATGGTCAGGTCCCTGCTCTGTCCGGGCTGTGGAGGTCTCAGTTTCGTTTGAGACAAACCTCTCTTTGTACCCTTAGCAGGTTTTGCCACCAGTGCGAGGATCGGGATGATCACTCTTGCGTGGGGCTGGCGCCTTGCCGGTCAGGGCAGGGCACTGGTCAAACATGGGCCAAACACAGGCCAAACAGGGGCCGCGCGGGAGAGGTAAGAGCCGGGATGGCTCGGATGTCAGGTTGTCTGCGGCACGATGGCGCCGCCCGCGTTCTCCCAGGCGGTAAAGCCGCCTTCAAGATGCATCACCGGCTTCAGCCCCATCTCCATGGCGATTTTGGCACTCAGGGCCGACCGCCAGGCGCTGGCGCAGTAAAAGACATAGGTCTTATCCTGATTAAACACCGGTTTGTGATAGGGGCTGTCGGGATCAATCCAGAACTCCAGCATGCCGCGTGGACAGGAGAAGGCGCCGGGGATCAGGCCGGAGCGCTGCAACTCGCGGATGTCACGCAGGTCGACAAAGACATAGGCGGGATCCTGCGCCTTTTCTTTTGCTTCGTCGATGGACATGGTGGAGACAGTTTCATTGGCCTCGGCCAGCAGGGCCTTGACGCCCTTGGTGATGTTCTGTGCCATCTATTAAGTGCACTCCCTTGATATTGCAGCGGTGATCACGCTTGCGGGTAAGCTCTCCCATTGTGCAGGCAAGCGCAAGATGGCCTGGGGCGCACCGGTGCAAAATGGTCTGGTGTGAACTTGCACCCAGATTGGAGGGCGCTAAGGTCGCGGGCAGCACATGGGGCAGATGAAGAACAGGGCAGACAGCCTGGCCTGTGGGATGCCCTGAAATATCAGCTGTGAAATGAAGGAACGCGCGATGAAGATGAACCCCTTGGGACGCACCGGGATGCAGGTGTCGGAGCTGTGCCTGGGCACCATGACCTTTGGTACTCAGACCCCGGAAGCTGAGGCCCATACCCAGATCGAGTATGCCCTGGCAGCAGGGGTGAACTTTATCGACACCGCCGAGATGTACCCGGTCAATCCGGTGCGGGCCGAAACCACCGGGCGCAGCGAAGAGATCCTGGGCTCCTGGCACCAAAAGACCGGACGCCGGGGCGACTATATTCTGGCCACCAAACATTCTGGCGAAGGTCTGGCGGCGGTGCGGGACGGGGCGCCGATCTCGTCCAAAACCATCGTCAGCACCGTTGAGGGATCCCTGAAGCGGCTGCAGACGGATTATATTGATCTTTACCAGTTTCACTGGCCCAACCGGGGCAGCTACATGTTCCGCAAGAACTGGAGTTTTGATCCCTCGACCCAGAACCGCGAAGAGACCCTGGACAATATGCGCGACTGTCTGGAGGCGCTGCAGGGGCAGGTCGACAAAGGCAATATTCGCGCCTTTGGTCTGAGCAATGAAAGCGCCTGGGGCACGGCGCAGTGGCTGCGCCTTTCTGAGGAGGGGCTGGGGCCAAGGGTGGCCTCGATCCAGAATGAGTATTCGCTGATCTGCCGGATGTATGACACCGATCTGGCGGAGCTGAGCGTCAACGAGGATGTGGGGCTGTTGGCCTTTTCACCGCTGGGCACCGGGTTGTTGACGGGCAAGTATCAAGAGGGGGCGGTGCCGGAAGGATCACGCAAATCCATCGTGCCAGAGCTGGGCGGGCGGCATTCGCCACGGGTCTACGATGCGGTTGCGGCCTATCTGGACATCGCCGCGCGGCATGGGCTGGATCCGGTGCATATGGCGCTGGCCTGGTGTCGCACACGACCCTTTATGGCCAGCGCCATCTTTGGCGCCACGACGCAGGTACAGCTGGAACATGCGTTGAAATCGGTGGAGCTGGAGCTGTCGGCAGAGGTGCTGGAGGAGATCAATCTGGCCCACCGCGCCCATCCGATGCCCTATTGATCCGGGAAGGGGGGCGCTCCCGCCTGCGCCAGAGGCATTAAAATGCCTCTTTGCAGTTGGGCCCGGCGCCGCGCTGTGCGCGGCGCAACAGAAAGACCCTGCTGAGATGCCCTTGAGGGGCAGCTGTGCCCCACAAGGGCCATGGCCAGTTTCTTACCCACAGGATCCGCCTCAAGGGTAAACCCTGCTGCGCAGGGCCGCGCGGCGGCCCTTGACCCGGAGCCTGTGGGGGCTGTGGGGGGAAGGTTAATGTGTGGTGGGGCGGGGCATTTCGGGGCGAGATTGACCTGCCGCGCCAAAATTGGCCTTTTCTGGCGTATTGCGCATTTGGCGCAGCTCCCGTGCGGAGGTGCCATGGGCCACGCGAAAGGCGCGGGCAAAGCTGGAGGGCGAGGTAAAGCCGGTGGCCAGCGCCACCTCCATCAGCGACAGATCGGTGTCGCTGACCAGGCGGCGGGCCTCGGCCAGGCGCAGATGCAGGTAGTGGTCCTGCGGCGTGGTGCCCAGACGCAGGCGGAACTGCTGTTGCAGGCTGCGCGGGCTGGTGCCCAGACGTTCGGCAATTGTGGTCAGGGTCAGGGGCTCGTCCAGGGCGGCCTCCATCAGGGCATTTGCCTTGGCTGTCAGGGCGTTGTGCTTGTGCCCGCCAAGACGGCTTTGCGGCCGGGAGGGGACTGCGGGGCCATCATAGAGGAACAGGCCGGCCACGCGGGCGGCAAAGCCAGCGCCATGACGGCAACTGATGATATGCAACATCATTTCAATTGCCGGGGTGGCGCCACCGGATGTCAGGCGCTCGTCCGAGACGGTGAAACGATCATTGCGGCAGTCCACCTCGGGGAAGCGGGTGGCAAAATTCTCCAGATCCTCCCAGTGGGTGGTGGCGGGATGCCCCTGCAGCAGGCCTGCCTCGGCCATCAGCCAGGGACCGCCGTCAATGCCGGCAATGGTGGTGCCCTTGGCCGCAATGCGGCGCAGGCCGGCGAGCAGGCTGGGGGTGGCTTGCCGGGCCAGTTGGAAGCCGGCCACGACAATCAACAGCTCGCAGTCTTCCAGCCGGGCCAGCGGAAAGCCGGGCACATGCAGGCCACTGGTCAGCATTGGCTGTTCCTCTGTGGCGCTGACATAGTCCCAGTCAAAGACGCAGCGCCCGGCCAGCCGGTTGGCGGCGCGCATCGGATCAACGGCGGCCGCAAAAGAGAGCGTGTTGCATTCATCAAGCACCAGCACCGCTGTTTTCAGCGGGCGATGTTCGGGTTGCAGGATGTTTTTTGCGGATTTCATCAACTTCGATTCGCTTAATGTGAACTGTCTGCGCAAAGGCTGAGGCACAGTAGGCTTCGAAGCAAATAGGAATCTGGGGAAGAGCCTGGGGATAACTCTAGGCACAACCCTGTACATTGCGGGGAAAACCAAAATGCCTCTGAATATGAACAAAAACGTCTTTATCACCTGCGCCGTGACCGGCTCTGGCAGCAGCCAGGATCGCAGCCCTCATGTGCCGCGTTCGCCTGCGCAAATCGCCGACAGCGCCATTGCCGCGGCCAAGGCCGGCGCGGCTGTGGTGCATTGCCATGTGCGCGATCCCGAGACCGGGGTGCCCTCGCGCGATCTGGGGCTCTACCGCGAAGTCACCGACCGCATTCGTGACAGCGACACCGATGTGGTGTTGAACCTGACCGCTGGCATGGGCGGTGATATGGTCTTTGGTGATGTTGAAAACCCGCTGCCGGTCAATGCGGCTGGCACCGACATGATTGGCGCCACCGCCCGGATGGCGCATATCGCTGACTGTCTGCCCGAGATCTGCACCCTGGACTGCGGCACCATGAACTTTGCCGAGGCGGATTACGTGATGACCAACACCCCGGGCATGCTGCGGGCCATGGGGCAGATGATGGCGGATCTGGGTGTAAAGCCCGAGATCGAAGCCTTTGACACCGGCCATCTGTGGTTTGCCAAAGAGCTGGAGAAAGAAGGCATCCTGCAAAGCCCCGCGCTGGTGCAGCTCTGCATGGGGGTGCCATGGGGCGCGCCCAATGATCTGAACACATTCATGGCCATGGTCAACAATATACCAGAGAGCTGGAACTGGTCGGCGTTTTCCCTGGGGCGGGATCAGATGGCCTATGTGGCAGCGGCGATCCTGGCGGGCGGCAATGTGCGGGTTGGGTTGGAAGACAACCTCTGGCTCGACAAGGGCGTGCTGGCCGAGAACTACCAGCTGGTAGAGCGCGCAGGCAGCATCATTGAAAACATGGGCGGCAAGCTGATGGGACCGGCAGAGGTGCGCGAGCAACTGGGGCTGGTGAAGCGGGCACCTAAAGGCTGAATTGACAAAGGCAGCAAAGGGAATAGCGTCTCAACATTGTTTCAAAAAAAGGAACTTTTGATGCGCTATTTTATTTCCGGAGCGATGCTTTTTTCTTGGCGGCATGCCAATCCGCGCACGAACGGGGGCCTCGAACCAAAGAAGAGCGGGCAATGGCCAAAGAGTGCACAGCCAAGGGTGGAGAGTTTGCACGGACAGGCATCTATGCGCAGAAAACGTTTTGCCAGATGCCAAAGCGAGCGGCTGTTGATGCCGGGCAAATGTGTACGGATGGCAGCCAGTGTGAAGCGGGATCTTGCTTGGCCGAGACCGGTACCTGTGCGCCCGTTGTAAATGCCTGGATTTGTGAGCCGGTGCTTGAAAAGGGTGAGCGGCTAGTAGTTTTGTGCCCTGACTAGAGGGTTAGATGACGCTTGAGGCGTTAAATAGGAAAATCAAATGACCAAAATAGCAGCAATCATCGGTGGTGGTGTAATTGGCGGCGGCTGGGCCGCGCGGTTCTTGCTCAATGGCTGGGATGTGCGGGTCTTTGACCCGGACCCCGAGGCCGAGCGCAAGATTGGCGAAGTGCTGGACAATGCGCGCCGCTCCTTGCCGGGGCTGGGCAATGTGACCCTGCCAGCTGAAGGCGGCCTCAGCTTTCATGCGACTCTGGCCGAAGCGGTGTCTGGCGCGGATTGGATCCAGGAAAGCGTACCAGAGCGGCTGGATCTGAAGCAGAAGGTCTATGCAGAGCTGGAAAAGCACTGCGACGCGGATGCGGTGATCGGCTCCTCCACCTCGGGGTTCAAACCCTCCGAGCTGCAAAAGGGGCGTGGCAATGGTGGCCAGATCGTGGTGGCGCATCCCTTTAACCCGGTCTACCTGCTGCCGCTGGCCGAAGTGGTCACCACTACTGCCAATTCGCAGCTGGTGATCGCGCGGGCCAAGGAGGTCATCTCCTCCATTGGGATGTACCCGCTGCATCTGAAGAAAGAGATCGACGCCCATGTGGCGGATCGTTTCCTCGAGGCGGTCTGGCGCGAGGCACTGTGGCTGGTCAAGGACGGCATCGCCACCACCGAGGAGATCGACAACGCCATCCGCTATGGCTTTGGCATCCGCTGGGCACAGATGGGGCTGTTTGACACCTACCGGGTTGCCGGTGGCGAAGCTGGCATGAAGCATTTCATGGCGCAGTTTGGCCCCTGCCTGACCTCCCCCTGGACCAAACTGATGGATGTGCCAGAGTTCACCGATGAGCTGGTGGATCTGATCGCAGGCCAGTCGGACGCGCAGTCGGGCCACATGTCGATCCGCGAGATGGAGCGCATTCGCGATGACAACCTGGTGGGCATGATGCGCGCACTTGGGGCCAATGACTGGGGCACGGGGGCGCTGCAAAACGCCCACGACAAGAGCCTGGAAGGTGAAGCCGGGCTGGTCAATTCCATTGATGACATTGCTGATCTCAGCCAGCCGGTGCTGACCCAAAGCCGCGTGGTGCCGCTGGATTGGACGGATTATAACGGCCATATGACCGAGAGCCGCTATCTGGATGCCTTTGCGCAGTCTACCGACCGGCTGATGGCAATCATTGGCTGCGATGCCGAATATATCGCCAAGGGTGGCAGCTATTTCACCGCCGAAACCCATATCCGCCACATCGATGAGGTGCATGCGGGCCATTCGATTGAGATTAAAACCCGGGTGATCATGGGCGCGGGCAAGAAGATGCATCTCTGGCACGAAATGTATGAAGGCGACCGGCTGCTGGCCACTGGCGAGCATATGTTGCTGCATGTGGATCTGAAAACCCGTCGCTCGGCACCGCCTGCGGCCCATATCGAGGCCAATCTGGTGAAGCTGGCGGCGGCGCATGCGGCGCTTGCAGCGCCCGAAGGGCTGGGCCGCGCCATCGGGGCGCCTCGGTGAGTGTCGGGTCACGCCGGGTTCTGATCACCGGTGGCGGATCCGGCATCGGCCGTGCCATGGCAGAAGGCTTTGCCGCAGTGGGGTTTGAGGTCTGGATCACGGACCTTAATCCCGACACGGTGGCCAACCTGCCTGCGGGGTGGCGCGGCAGTGTCACTAATGCGGCAGATGAAGCCTCGGTGCAGGCGCTGTTTGCCGAGATTGCCGCGGTCTGGGGTGGCCTGGATGTGCTCTGCGCCAATGCCGGCATTGCCGGGCCAACGGCCCTGGTCGAAGAGGTTGCATTGGCGGATTGGCGCGCCTGTGTCAGCGTCAATCTGGAGGGCGCCTTTCTGGCGGCCAAATACGCCACCCCGATGATGAAGGCGGCCAGGTCAGGGTCGATCATTGTGACCTCTTCAACCGCCGGGCAGTATGGCTATCCAAACCGGGCCCCCTATGCGGCAGCCAAGTGGGCCATGATCGGGCTGACCAAAACCCTGGCGATGGAACTGGGACCCTTTGGCATCCGCGCCAATGTGATCTGTCCCGGCGCTGTCGAAGGCCCGCGCATGGAGGGGGTTCTGGACCGCGAAGCCGCCGCCAAGGGTATGACCCGCGATCAGGTCTATGATGGCTATGCGTCGGGGACTTCGATGCGGAGTTTTGTCGCGGCGACGGATATTGCCAATATGGCGGTTTTCCTGGGCTCGGATGCGGCGCGGCTGGTCTCGGGTCAGGTGATTGCCGTGGATGGTCATACGGAAAACCCGGATCCCAAAGTGTAAGCGGAGTGTTTTTCTGCTCAGGCTCAAACCGTTGCCACGGCTTGAGCCTGAGCGGCGCGCTGGCGCGCGCCTGACGCCGGAAACTGGCCCACTGCAGAAGGCAAAGCGCGCGGGGCGCCGCAAGGGGTTCAGCCGCTGATTGCCGCCCGCAGGGCGCGCATGCGACCAGAGACCTGCCGCGCGGTAATATCGGCTTCGCGGATCAGCTGATCAAAATGGCCGGTAAAGGCCTCGATCCTGTCGCGGTCGCGAAAGGCGATATAGTGGCTGCCGCCGTAGAGCACGCAGAGCAGGGGGCCAAAGAGGGTCAGCGGCGAGGAAAACAACCGTTTGGCATCAAACAGGTAAATCCGCAGCCGCGGGTAAAGCTGGGTGGTGAGGCGTTCGAACTGGTCCAGCTGTTCCAGCCGGATCTGTAGCGGCAACCCGGCATAATAGCCGGTGGCATGGGCAAAGCTCTCAAGCTCGTAGATTGGCATGGCGATCTCGTAATCGGACTGCGACTGACGCATCCAGGACAGGCGGTCCTCGGAGGCGCCAATGGCCTGATCCGCGGTACGCCCCAGATGTGGCGCATATTCCCACTCCAACAGCGCCCGGGTCTTGAGCATATCGGGCAGCGCCGCAGGCACATGGCGGATTTTGTAGCCGGCCGCCTCGCGGTGCCAGTCAAAGATCCGCTGATCCACCAGCGCCCGGGGGGCCTCGCTTAATGACAGGCTGGCGGCCATCAGCTCTGCCGCACTTTCGGGCCGATCCGAGAGCGACAACAGCCAGTCCGCAGAGACGCCGAGCACAGAGGCGCAGGCGCCGACAACATGGGCATTGGGCAGGCGCGCGCCCTCATCATTCAGTAGCTGCGATATGGTGGAGCGATCAACGCCGGTGCCCCGCGCCAGGGCGCTTTGGCTCAGCCCGCTTTCACTGAGGGCGCGAATGAGACGGCTGCGGAACTGTTCGGCGCGGAGGCGTTTGTCAATTTTTTGCGGCATGTCGTTACAAATATCAGCAATGCTGAGAAAAGTTAACCATATTCAGAATTATACACAGAGCTTTATCGTCCTACTAGTTGTCCAACGGCATCAGTAGGAGCAACAGCCAGATGGAAACAGGCAAGCGATCCCTTGTGAAGGCTTTGGTCTGGAACGCAATTGGTCTGGCCTCCATGGCACTGGTTGGATTTCTGGCGACGGGCTCTGCCAGCCTGGGCGGTACCATGGCGTTGATCAATACCGCGCTGGGGTTTGGCTGCTATGTGATCTACGAGCGGGTTTGGACCCGGATCAACTGGGGACGTCACAGCGAGGTCGAGGATCACAGCGGCGGTGGGGGGGCGATCAGAGGCCAAGTTGGTGGCCAGGTCGCAGCTCAGGTCGCAGCTCAGGCCCATGTCTGATCCGCAACAAGATATCGACTGCCATATGGCAATGCCGCGCGGTGTCGAGTGGGGCACTCTGGGGTTGGTCCTGGCCTGTTATGCTCTCTGGCTTTTGGTATTGATCCTGCTGCCAGAGCTGAGCCTCGGCCTGACGGTGCTCTGCCTTGGTGGATTGGCGGCGCTGCATTCGTCACTCACTCACGAAGCGTTGCATGGGCATCCCTTTCGCAATCGTCTGCTGAACGAGGCGCTACTGTTTTTGCCGCTGACCCTGTTCATACCCTATGGCAGGTTTCGCGATACCCATCTGGCGCATCACCGCGATGAGCGGCTGACAGATCCCTATGACGACCCCGAAAGCAATTTTCAGGATCCCGAAATCTGGGCGCAGATGCCTGGCTGGCGGCGGGGAGTACTGCGGATCAACAATACCCTGTTGGGCCGGGTGCTGCTGGGGCCGCTTTTGGGGCAGATCAGTTTTATGGCAGGAGACTGGCGGCTGGCGCGGGCAGGTGACCGGGCCGTGATGCGGGATTGGCTGCTGCATGGGCTGGGCCTGGCGCTGGTGGTCTGGATCACCCTGAAAACGCCAACACCCATTTGGGCGCTCTGTCTTGGGGCCTATATCGGGCTGGCGCTGGTGAAGATCCGCACCTTTCTGGAGCACCGCGCCCATGCGGATTGCCACAGCCGCACCGTGGTGATCGAGGATCGCGGGCCGCTGGCCTGGCTGTTTCTGAACAACAATCTGCACGTGGTGCATCACCTGCATCCGGGCGTTCCCTGGCATGCGCTGCCACGGCTGTATCGCAAGAACCGAGATAGGTATCTGCAGTCTAACCAGGGCTATCACTACCGCAGCTATGGCGAAGTTTTTGCCCGTTACCTGCTGCGCAGCAAAGACCCGGTGCCACATCCGCTCTGGTCTTCCAAGGACTAGCTCTGCATAAGGGCAGTCATGTTGACTTGGATTCCCGTCACGATTGCCGCCGCCACCTTTCAGACCTTCCGCTTTATGCTGCAGAAGGTGCTGAGTTCGGTCACCCTGTCCCCCGGGGGCGCCACCTTTGCCCGCTTTGCCTATTCCGCCCCCTTTATCCTGAGCGGTCTGGCGATCTACCTCTATGCCAGTGGCCAGAGCCTGCCGCATCTGAGTGGGCAATTCTGGCTCTATGCTCTGATCGGCAGCATATCGCAGATTGTGGCGACGATCTGCGTGGTCGCCCTGTTCAAGCAGCGCAACTTTGCCGTTGGCATTACCTTTAAAAAGACCGAAGTGATTCAGACCGCAATTGTCGGACTGGCCGTTCTGGGCGATGCGATCAGCGCCTGGGGCTGGGTTGCGATCCTGCTGGGGCTGAGCGCGGTTCTGGTGCTGTCCAAACCCCCCGAGGCCACCGGTGCCTGGTGGCGGCATCTCACCAACACAGCCTCAAGACTGGGGCTTGGGGCCGGGGTGCTTTTTGCCTTTTCAGCCGTCAGCTATCGTGGGGCCTCGTTGCAACTGGGGGATCTGGCGCCGGTGTTCCGGGCTGCGGTGACGCTGGCTTCGGTGGTCAGCTTGCAGACCTTGCTGATGGTCATCTGGCTGGTCTGGCGCGAAAAAGGCGAGATCACCCGCGTTTGGCAGGCGCGGCGGGTGGCGATCTGGGTTGGATTGACCAGCCTGGGCGGCTCGTTCTGCTGGTTCTGGGCCTTCACCTTGCAGAATGCCGCCTATGTCAAAGCACTGGGACAGGTGGAGCTGCTCTTGTCCATCCTGGCCTCGCTGTTGTTTTTCAAAGAAAAGATCAGCCGCCGCGAAGTGGTTGGCATGACCCTGCTGGTGCTGTCTATTCTGGCGTTGGGCCTGGCGCTGCAATAGTCCACAAAGTCACCGATCCGGGCGGACCCTGGGCCCTGTCTCGGCGGCTCTGCCTCAGCCCTCGCTGGGCATCGGCTGCCCCTTGAGGCGCAGAAACAGGCTCTCTTCGTCATTGTTGCAGAAATAGGGCACGCTGGTTGGCGGGGTGCGATCCTTCAGACGACCGGTGACTTCGGCCAGAACCACCTCGGTGATAAAGGGCAAATCAAAGCTGCGCACCTCGCTCAATGGGATCCATTGCAGATGCGACAGCTCATCCGAAGCGCGGGAAAAATCATCCAGATCGCCGGTGATTTCATCGGCATCAATCAGGAAGAACCGCGCATCAAAGCGCCGGGGACGACCGGGAGGCGTCAGGGCGCGAAAGACGAACTGCAGGGCGCGGGCGGAGGGCAGATGTCCGGTGGCAGCAAAATCCTGCCAATCGTCGGCAATCTCGTCCGGCCAGTCGCCGGGATGTCCCAGGATCAACCCGGTTTCTTCCCAAAGCTCACGAATGGCAGCAATGGCCAGCGTGTGATCCAGCCCGTCGCTGGCCTGTTCCGCCAGACGGATACGGCAGACCTCGGGCAGGGGCTGGGCCAGGGGCACGGTGGCATCAGCCAGATCAACCGCACCGCCGGGAAAGACAAATTTGTTGGGCATAAAGGCCGCTTTGGCGCCGCGCTGTCCCATCAGAACCTTTGGGTTCTCGCTCATCCGGTCCCGCAGGGCAATGATTGTTGCCGCATTGCGGATTGCGCTGCGGTCCTCGGATGTCACGCCCTGAATTGCTGTATCGCTCATTGACCGGCCTCTCCCGTGTATTGTTTTTGGGGAATGTCAGCTTTTTGTATCAAAGCCATACATCCGGCGCGCCCATTGATAGGCCACCACAACCCCTTTTAGTCTTGGCAAAAGATAGAGAGAAGAGACAATGCAGCCAATCGAGAAAACAGAAAACGTTACGAGAGGTTCCGGTCGCCAGGTGAAATAGACCACATGCAGGAGCGGGGCCATGATGTGGCCAACCAGCAGGATCGTCAGATAGGCAGGCCCATCATCAGCCCGCGCCTGGGTGAAATCGAGATCACATTCCGAGCAGGTGTCGTTGAGTTTAAGATAGGAGTGCAGCACCGCGCCCTTGCCGCAACAGGGGCATTTGCGCCGCCAGCCCTTGGCGACAGCAGGCCAGGTGGGGCGCTCTGCGCGGGTCTCGGTCGCGTGCGCGCCTGAGAATACATCGGGGCTGGTGGCCGGAGACTCGGTCATTGGAAATCCTATGGTTTTGCGGTAATGATCTTCTCTCTATGGCGTAAAGAAAAGCCAAAGGGAAACTCTGCGGCCCGATGCCGCAACCTGTGGGTGGCAATTTTTTGCGACAGGGTGCGACGGAAACGCTGCATCGCTGCGTTTAGTCTGTGTATCCGGCAGCAAAGAGCTGCTTTAGGAACGCATAGGAGAGCAGAAATGACACAGACCAAAATCCTCGCCGTGATCCTTGCAACCGCCGGCGCATTGGCGGCAACCACAGCCATGGCCAAGCCGGGCTGCGGCGACATGGGGCCGAAGATGCAGTTTGAAGAGCTTGATGCCGATGGCAATGGTGAAATCACCAAGGCCGAGATGCAGGCCCACAAAGCCACCCGGTTCAGCGCCTCTGACAGCAATGGAGATGGCAAACTCTCGCCTGAAGAGCTGCTCGCCAAGGCGCAGGAACGCGCCGCCAAACGGGTTGAGCGCATGATCAACCACCTTGATAGTGATGGGGACGGCATGCTGAGCCAGGACGAAATGGCCAATCGCGGCGGCCGCCATGGTGATATGTTCAAACGCGCTGACAGCGATGGCAATGGCACGATCTCCAAGGAAGAGTTCGAGCAGGCCAGACAGCATCGTGGGGGCAAACATCATGGTGGCCCAGACGGTGAATGTGACCGTGGCGGCAAAATGGAGCAGAACTGATTAAACGACCGCGTTGCACTTTGACCCGATATTGCCAGTGCAGTCCCTCGTGCAGGGGCTGCCACTGCGGGATGTCGGCTCGGTGACGGGGGCCTCGGCAAAAATAACCGCTGCCAAACTGGCAAACAGGCCTGCGGGTGGACTGGCGGATAGAGCGCCGGAAAGACTGCCGGAAAGACTGGCGGACAGGTCTAGGGACCGACCAGCAGAAACCCCCGCCGGAGCCCCCCCCACCGGAGCCGTTGGCGCGGTGGCAAGCGACGATGCGCTGCTGGTGCTCTACGCCAATGGCGATCCCACAGCCGCTGCCGAACTGATGCAGCGCCTGGCGCCGCGCGCCATGGGGGTTGCCCTGCGGGTGATCGGCAGCAGAGCCGAGGCCGAAGATGTCACCCAGGAGGCAATGATGCGCCTGTGGCGCATGGCGCCGGACTGGCAGCCAGGGCAGGCACAGGTCTCTACCTGGCTGTACCGGGTGGTGATGAACCTCTGTATTGATCTGAAACGGCGCAAACAGGGCCGCGATGTCGATCTGGATGCCATTGCGGACCCACTGGATCCGGGGCTCTCTGCGGCAGATCAGATGCAGGACCTGGCCCGGCAGGATGCTTTGCAACAGGCCCTGATGCAGTTGCCAGAGCGACAGCGCCAGGCCGTGGTCTTGCGTCACTTGGAAGAACTGACCAACCCGGAGATTTCCGGGATCATGGAAATTAGCGTCGAGGCCGTCGAAAGCCTGACGGCGCGCGGCAAACGGGCGCTGGCCAAATGTCTGGCCAGCCGTCGAGAGGAACTGGGGTACAGCGATGACTGACACAGACAAGTCTTTGAGCGACATGGTCCATCTGGAGGATCTTTTTGCCGCTGCCCGCAGTGAACCTGCCCAGCTGCCACAGGCCTTGCAAGCCGCGATGCTGGCCGATGCGCAACAGGTGCAGCAGGACAGGGCCAAAGCCATGGTGCCGGGAGGTTCCAAAATGGGGCTTCATCCGCAGAAACTGCCCGCGCGGCTCTGGCAACAATTCACTTCCGCCGTTGGTGGCTGGCCTGCCCTGGGGGGGTTGGCTGTGGCCAGTCTTTGCGGGCTTTGGATTGGCCTGGCTCCGCCATCTTTCCTCCCCGACCCGGTTGCGAGCTTTGCCTCATATTCCAGCGGATCGCAGCTGGTCTCTGACCTTGACTATGACGTGAGCTTTTTGATGAGCGATGAGGTGTTCGAATGAACAATGACCAAAACACACCCCGGCGGAGCAGCATGCGCCCCTGGCTAAAGGTCGTCTTGGCCCTGTCGCTGGCTCTGAACCTTGCGGTGATCGGCATCGCTGCAGGGGCCGCCTGGCGGTACAACGGCAGAGAGGATCATCACAGGGGGAGACCACCGATGCTGAGCCGGTTCATCTTTAAGGATATGGGCCGCCAGGAGCTCCGCCGTCTGGTCAAGGATCACGCCGGTGAAACCGGAGGCCTGCACAGCCGTCGCCACGATGAGATGGAGCAGATGATTGCACTGATGCGAGCGGAGGAGCTGGATACTGCGGCTGTCCGCGCCATTGTCGAGGCCCATCTTGTCGAAACCAACAGCTTTATGCGGGGGGTCGCAGAGGCCTGGGAACAGCGTCTGGCAGGGCTGCCCCTGAAAGACCGGCGCGGGCTGGCGGACCGGATGCAACACCAATTGGATCATCAGTCCCGACATCCCAAAGACCCCGGTCGCGATCGCTAAACCGGCAAGGCCTGGATGGCCCTGTGCAACACAAAAACAAAAGGCGTTACGGTTTGTAGCGCCTTTTGTTTTCAGGTGGTCTTTCTTTTGGGGGCAGGACCCTAGGCCGCAACGGTTGAGTTTTTGCCCAGCGTTACCTGATTGCGTCCGGCATTTTTGGCATCATACAGCGCCTGATCCGCCAGCGAGATCAGCTCGGTTACATTCCCCGCACCCCTGTCCTGGCCGCGTTTGTCACCGGCATCAGCCCAGTCGTTCAGGTCTTCTTTGCGGGTCAGATCGCGGCCAACTACGGCGCCGATGCTGATGGTCACCTGGATTGGCTCGGGGATGCCAGGCACATGAAAGGGCGTGCTGTTGATGGCGTTGCACAGCTCGACAGCCGCCATGCCCGCGCTGATTTCATCGGCTCCGGGCAGCACGATCATGAATTCTTCGCCGCCCACCCGCGCCACCAGATCGACGGGCCGCATCTGCGCTTGCAGCCGCCGGGCGGCCTCGATCAGCACCGCATCGCCTGCGGGATGGCCATATTGATCGTTGATCTGCTTAAAGTGATCCAGATCAGCCAGCATCAGGGCAAAGCAGTCGTTGCTTTCGGCGGCGCGTTTGGCGGTACGATCCAAAAAGGGCTTGGCGTAGCGACGATTGAAAAGCCCGGTCATCGGATCCTCTACCGCCGCGCGCAGCCCGTTGCGGACGCTGTCGCGCAGCCGGTCATTGCGGGATTTGTACTGGAGTTGCGTGGTCAGGCGCAGGGCCAGTTCATCGACGTCAAACCCAGACTGCAACACATCATGGGCACCCCGATCCAGCGCCTCGGCGGCGATCATTGGATCCGCTGGGTTTGGCACCGCGATCACCACCGACTGCCGAGTGGCAGCACGGGCGCGCAGATCCGCCAAAAGCCGCAGGCCAGGGCCGGCGGTCATATCGTTCAGCTCGATGACAAACACATCGGCCACCGGCGCGCTCATCATCAGTTTGATGTCATCCAGATCATGGCAGCGCAGCTCGTAGGGGACATGATCGCCCAGCCGTTTGGCCCAGGCCTGCGCGGTCTGGGTATCCTGCGCAATCAGGGCAACGCTGGCGCGGTTGCAGTCCGCGTGACCGGCACGGTCGGAAAGCGGCAGCACAAACCCATGCGAGGCGTCCCGCTGCATATGCAATTCTTCGTTGGCGCTGCGGGCGCGCAGCAGGCTGCGGATGCGGGCCTGCAGGATGACATCATCCACGGGCTGCGGCAGCACATCATCAATCCCGGCAGAAAGCGCATGCAGGCGGCGTTCCGGTGCATTGGACTGGGAGATGGCGATCACCGGAATTTCGGCGAGCATCTCATCCTGGCGCAGGGCGTTCTTAACATCCGCGGCAGTGCCATCAGGCAGGCTCATGGCGGTAAGTACCAGATCAGGGCGGCAGTAGCGTGCAGCCTCCAGAACATCGGCGACACAATCGGCCTGTTCCACGCCATAACATGCACCCGACAGCTGAACCTTCAGCATAATGCGGTTGGTCGAAATACCATCTATGACTAGGATCGTTCCTTGCACGTGGGTCGCCTTTCGAACCTTTTGCTCGTTACACTGGAAGTTTCCGTCAGACTGGTTAATAAACTGTTTCGGGTTTTTACTAATTTGTCCGCAACGTGTCAGGAATGGGGTCGTCATGCAGATTTCCGCCGATCAAGCTGAGGTGATCGCGCTTAAGGCGCTAGCCTGGTTGATGACAAATGATGAGTTGTTACCGGTGTTTATGGGCGCCACTGGCGCAGCCGAGGCGGATCTGCGGGAAAATGCCGCCGATCCTGCGTTTTTGGGCTCGCTGCTCGATTTCTTAACGATGGACGATGCCTGGGTGGTTGAATTCTGTGACCAGGCAGGAATCGCCTATGAGATGCCGATGTTGGCGCGGATGGCGCTTCCGGGTGGTGCGCAGATGCATTGGACCTAGGGTTTCAGCTGCCAGCAGAAAGCACTTGCACCACCGCTTTTTGCCGATACGGTTCGCGCCAGATGACCCTGATGAATAGGCGCAAGGAAAACCCATGCCGGTAGATGCTTTTCTCTTCGACAAGGACGGAACCCTGTTTGATTTCTCCGCCACCTGGAACGCCTGGGCGGCGGATATGCTGGCGCAGCTGAGCCAGGGAGATCCGGCGCGGGCAACCGCCATGGCCGAAGTAATCAGTTTTGATCAAGAGCAGCAGGCCTTTCGGGCTGACAGCATGGTCATTGCCGGCACCAATGGCGAGGTGGCCGCTGTCCTGGCGCCTTTTGTTCCGCAGATGGAAGAGGCCGAGCTGGAGCGTTTCCTGGCCCAAAGCGCAGCAACCGCCGCGCTAAGTGAGGCGGTGCCGCTGGCGGCCTTTCTGGATGGGCTGCTGGCCCGTGGCAAGGTGCTGGGGGTGATGACCAATGATGCAGAGATTTCTGCCATCAGCCAGCTCGAACGCTCGGGTGTGTTGGATCGTTTTGCCTTTGTGGCCGGCTTTGACAGTGGGCATGGCGCCAAGCCGGATGCGGATCCTCTGCTGGCCTTTTGTGCGGCGACTGGCATTGCACCGGAACAGACGGCTATGGTGGGCGACAGCCTGCATGATCTCATCGCCGGCCAGGCCGCCGGCATGACCCGGATCGGCGTGCTGACCGGCATGGCAGAACATGACGATCTGGCCCCTCATGCGGATGTGGTGCTGCCGCATATCGGGCATATCCCCGAGTGGCTGGATCGCTGACGCCGCGCCGCAGACCTTTTGTTATCTCAGTTTTTGAACCTTATCGGCGGGCTCTGCCAGGCCCCGCCGCTTTTGCATTGGGCAAATCTGTGTAGAACTGGGCACATCTGTACAGAAAAGGCTGTTTCAGCCGGATTGAGGTGAAAAAACGACACGAGATGTCGTGAACTGGCAGCCGTCATCCGTTTTGATTGGGCCTGCTGAGACTCTGCCGGGCGCCCCCGGCGGCGCGCGGGGCTCAGCCAGCGCGTTCGCTCAGAACCACCAAGGAGAGGCTCATGGCACGGGATAACGGCAGACGAGGGGGGGGACGCGCCGGCGCTGCCGCGCGGCGCGGCACAGCAGCGTTGCAACAGATGCCCTGGCACATTCCGCAAAACATTGACCGCCCCATCGCGCCTTTGACCGAAGAGGGCATTGCTGCAATCCACGATGGTGCCATGCGGATCCTGGAAGAGATCGGCATTGTCTTTCTCAATCCTGAGGCGCTGGAGATCCTGAAACAGGCCGGATGCCGGGTTGAGGGGGATCTGGTACGGATGGACCGGGACTTTGTCATGGAGATGGTGGGGAAGGCGCCAAGCCAGTTCACCATCACACCACGCAACCCGGAGCGGACCATCCCGATTGGCGGCACCAACCTGCTTTTTGGCAATGTGTCTTCGCCGCCCAACTACTGGGATATGGATCTGGGGAAAAAGGTGGCTGGCAACCGCGCGCAATGCCGCAATCTGCTCAAGCTGACGCAGTATTTCAACTGCATCCATTTTGCCGGTGGCTACCCGGTGGAACCGGTGGATATCCATGCCTCGGTGCGCCATCTGGATGTGCTCTATGACAAGCTGACGCTGACCGACAAGGCGATGCATGCCTATTCGCTGGGCAAAGAGCGGGTCGAAGATGTGATGGAAATGGTGCGCATCGCCGGGGGGCTCACGGATGAAGAGTTCGAAGCCACGCCGCGGATGTACACCAACATCAACTCCACCTCGCCGCTGAAACACGACTATCCGATGATTGACGGCTGCCTGCGGCTGGTGCGCCGGGGGCAGGCGGTGGTGGTGACGCCCTTTACCCTGGCGGGGGCGATGGCGCCGGTCACCATGGCGGGCGCTGTGGCGCAAAGCCTGGCCGAGGCGCTCTGTGCCATTGCGCTGTTTCAATATGTCCGCCCTGGCACCCCCTGTGCCATTGGCACCTTTACCTCAAATGTGGATATGAAGTCCGGCGCCCCGGCCTTTGGCACCCCCGAATACATGCGCGCGACGCAGATGACGGGGCAGATGGCCCGCCACTATGGCCTGCCGATGCGCTCCTCTGGGGTTTGTGCTGCCAATGTGCCCGACGGGCAGGCCATGTGGGAGACTTCAAATTCGCTCTGGGCGGCGGTGCAGTCGGGGACCAATATGGTTTACCACGCAGCAGGTTGGCTGGAAGGCGGGCTGATCGCCAGCCCGGAAAAATTCATTATGGATTGTGAAGTTCTGCAGCAAATTCAACGCTACATGCAGCCAGAAATCTGCGCTACCGGACCGGAGGAGATTGCCTTTGACGCGGTGCGCGAGGTTGGAAACGAGGGGCATTTCTTTGGTATCCAACACACGCAGGATCGCTACGCCACCGCCTTTTACCAACCCTTCCTGAGCGATTGGCGCAATTACGAAGCCTGGGAGGCCGCCGGAGCCGTCTGGACCCCGCAGCGGGCCAACCAGATCTACAAGGAGATTCTGCAGGAGTTCACCCCGCCGCCGATGGACGACGCCCTGCATGACGAGTTGAAGGATTTTGTTGCCCGCCGAAAATCAGAAGGCGGGGCGCCAACCGACTTCTAGATGATCCCGGAATTGGCCCAGGGAATTTGACAGCAGTTCTGTGGCCAAGGCTCTGGGCCGGGCCTTTGGCTGTTGCAAGGGGCCTCGGACCTCTGGAGCAAAACCAAATGGCTTGCCGTTCTACGGATTTCAGGCGGTGCTTTTGGCATGGTTTCCTGTCGCCTTGGATGAAACTGCGAATGCTGTCAGGGTTTTCATATTTTGGCAACAAAATCAGTTTGTTATCATGCTCACCAAATGGACGCCGTTGAGGGGATCCTACGGAAAGCCTGTGTTCAGAGAGTTTTCTTGCCACAAATGAAGTGCATGTTTGTGGTTTTTCTTTCCCGTTTCAGTGAAAAAAGGCTATGCCGCCCCTGCAATCCGCGCCCAGCGACTCGGGAGAGAGCGGGTACAAAGCGCTTGGCAACTGTCTGCGGTTTTTGCGCTGCCCTATGTTTGAGGCGTGGCCGGAAAATGTTAGTTATGAGAAGTTAAAGCGTAGGGTGCTCCAGATCAGGGCCAGCATTGAAAGTCTGTCAAACTTTAATTGTTCGGCGTATCTTAATGATCCGGAGCCCAATATGGGTAAAGTGTAACAAGGGGCCAATTTATGCATGGTCTGATCAACAGAGCGATTCAGGCATTCGTCGTTAGTACCTACGGGGAGGAACGGTGGAGCGATATTATGGATACTGCGGATCTTGGCTTTGCTCAGTTCGAGGCCATGTTGTTCTATACTGATGAGCAGTCCAACAAGATGCTCTCTGCTATGGAAAAATCGCTGGAACGCCCGCTGCCAGAAATACTTGAGGACACGGGCACGTTCCTGGTGTCCAATCCGCAGGTTGAAGCCCTGCGTCGCCTGCTGAGGTTTGGCGGCGTCAACTATGTGGAATTCCTGCATTCGCTGGATGATCTGCCAGACCGCGCCCGCTTGGCGGTGGCCGATCTGCATCTGCCTGCCATTGAGCTGGTTGAGAACTCACCGGGCCAGTTTGATCTGGTATGCCAACCCGGCCTGCCTGGGTTTGCCTATGTCCTGATGGGCGTTCTGCGCGCTATGGCGGATGACTATGGCGATCTGGTCATTCTTGATCATCGCGGTACACAAGGCGGTGCAGAGGTGATCTCGATTACGCTTGTTGAAACGGATTTCGCCGAAGGACGTACTTTTGACTTGGGAGCCCACGCCCTATGATGACTGCGGATGAGCTGACCGGTATCATTGACCAAATCTGTCCGATGTACCTTGTCGTAGACGCCGCCGGGCGCATTCGCTTTGCGGGTCCGACGCTGAAAAAACTTCGTCCTGACATGGGCTGGAAGGGAAAGAAGTTCTTTGACGTTTTTGATCTGTTGCGCCCCCGCTGGGTCAATTCCATGGATGACCTGCTCAAAACCGCAGGCTCCAAATTGCACATGCAGTTTCGCGAGTCACCACAAACCAGCCTAAAAGGCGTCTTGGCACCGCTGCCAGGTGGCAAAGGTGCCCTGATCAACCTGTCGTTTGGTATCTCGGTGCTTGAGGCCGTGCGCGATTATGATCTGACCAGCGCGGATTTCTCGCCTACGGATCTGACAATCGAGATGCTGTATCTGGTTGAGGCAAAATCGGCCGCCATGGAGGCTTCGCGACAGCTGAATTTGCGCCTGCAAGGGGCCAAGATTGCCGCCGAAGAACAGGCCTTTACCGACACCCTGACCGGTCTCAAGAATCGTCGCGCCATGGATCACATCCTTAACCGCCTGATTGGCTCTGGCACCGATTTTGCGCTGATGCATGTGGACCTGGATTACTTCAAAGAGGTCAACGATACCCTCGGCCATGCCGCCGGGGATGCCGTTTTGCAAAGTGTTGCCCAGGTGATGGTTGATTGCACCCGCCACACCGATACCGTGGCCCGTGTTGGCGGCGATGAATTTGTGATCATTTTTGGCGGCGTGAATGAGCCAAAAATTCTTGAGGCCTTGTCAAAACGCCTGATCAGTCGTCTGGAAGAGCCTGTGCCCTACAGCGGCAGGCTGTGCAAGGTTTCGGCCAGTGCCGGCACCACTCTGTCGATCTGGAACGCAGCACCGGTTGAGGCTGCGGCCATGTTGCATCAGGCGGATCTGGCGCTTTACGCGGCAAAACGGGCGGGGCGCTCGCAGCATCTGTTTTTTGAACAGGGCATGCAAAAAGACGACCCGCAGGCCACTACGCAGGTCGGGGCCTAAAGCCCCCACCCCCTGAAGCCTCAATAACACTGAGGGCAGTATCTGGGGGGAACCGCCCTGAACCGCCCTGAACCGCCCCATTTTATCTGCCTCGGTTTGACCTGTGCAGCTCTAGCCAGTGCTCTGGACCGTGCTCTGGCCAGCAGGCTACCCTTGGTCACTCAGACACTCTGATCACTCAAACGGCAGGGGTCGAATGGTGACTTTGCGCGGCGCTTGATCCAGCATGACACTCAAATCTGTTGCGCCCTCATCAATCTCTGATGCAATCATTCCCACCCCGATATTCCCCACAAACCGAGGTGAATAGACCGCCTCGCTGAGCAGCCCCACAATTTGGCCGTCAGATGTCTGAACTGGCAAGGAATGTTGGAAACTTTCGATGGCTGCCCCGGCGATCACATACCCGACGCGGCGGCGCTTGATGCCCTCTGCCTTGATCTTTTGCAACGCGGCCTTGCCGACAAAATCATCCGGGCGATCCAGATCCACCAGCTTGCCCAGCGATATTTCAAAGGGGTTGCAAGGGTTTGTCTGAATGCGCCCATCGGCACCATAGGATACCAACCCGCTTTCGATACGTTCCAGATCATTGGGGGCGCCGGGGCGGATACCATAGGCCGCGCCGGCTGCTTTTACGATGGCCCACAATTCCGAGCCGCGGCTGCCGTCTTGCAGGTATAGTTCAAACCCACCCTGTTTTGACCAGCCAGAGCGGGACAGGATCAGC
The DNA here is from genome assembly GCF_000473205.1 of Pseudophaeobacter arcticus DSM 23566. Lineage (NCBI taxonomy): Bacteria > Pseudomonadati > Pseudomonadota > Alphaproteobacteria > Rhodobacterales > Roseobacteraceae > Pseudophaeobacter > Pseudophaeobacter arcticus. The sequence continues at coordinate 181,994 of NZ_AXBF01000004.1, read as the reverse complement.
GGAATACCCTGTAGATCGGTCTGTTTGAAGCCAAAGTATTTGAGCCCTTTGACCCAATCGCCAAACAGCTCAGCCACCAGCGTCTCAGCCTTGGGGCCCTGGATCGCAAGCGGAGAGACATCCGGTTCATGAACCCTGACATCCAGCCCGCGTTCGGCGGCAATGGCGCTGGCCCAGAGCCCAATATCGCTGTCAGCGATGGACAGCCAATAGCGGTTTTCCTCGAGCATCAAAAGCACCGGATCATTGATCAAAGTCCCCGCGTGATCGCAGATCGGCACATAGCGTCCCTGACCGATCCTGGTTTTGCTCATATTGCGGGTGGTCAGATATTGGATCAGCGCGCGCGCATCGGGGCCAGAAATTTCCACCTGCCGCTGCGCGGCGACATCCCAAATCGCAACCCCCGTCATCAGGCTATCATATTCTGCCTGGGGATCTCCAAAATGGGCTGGGATAAGCATGTGATTATAGACAGAAAAGCTGGCCACCCCAGCTGCAATGGTTGCGTCAAAATACACGGATTTACGTGTATTCGGGCCGATGCCGATCTGCTGTGTCATGGGGTCTCCTGTTGCGCTAACTGTCAAATGTATTGGCCAGATATGCGGGGTTTTCCAGCCCAAAAACGCCACCAAGTCCGTCGCCGCTTGGGCCGGCGAAAGGCCGGGGGTGTCCGTCAGGCCTGGAAACGGTGGATCAATGCGACAGCAGCACTGGCACGTCGTTTTCGCCAATCACATCCGTCGTCACGCCGCCAAACACATCGTGGCTGAATTTCGAGTGTTCAAAGGCGCCCATGATCACGACCTTGGCGCCCTCGTTGCGCGCGGTGGTCAGAATGGTCTTGGCGATGGATTTATGGCGCGATCTCACCAGCAGATTTTCCTGGATCCCGTGGCGTTCAAGGTTGCGCAACCGCACCTCACTGCCCGGCGCCGGGGCCACATAGCCATCGGGGACCACCAGCACCGGGCGGCCGCTGCGCAGGGCGATCAGGTCCGGGTTGGCTGACAGATGTTCTTCGTTCTCAATATGGCTATGGGCTCCGGTCACAACCAGATCAAAGGGTCGTGCATAGGCCGACAGCGAGACGCCCCCAGACAGGTTCAGATCGACATGGGTCTTCCTTTCCGAGGCGGTAGGCCGACCGCTGATGCCAAGCCACGGCGCGGGGCCTGACCAGAGAATTTCCGATTAGCCCTGCGAGAACGGAAAAGGCAAAGATCATCAGAGCGACGATCTCGATCGGGCCCATTTTCAGCGCCAGAATGGCCAGCGGGGCTGAAACCGTGATCAAAACGATGTCGCTGAAGGTGTCCCCGGTAATCGACGAAAACAGGGCCATCTTGGTGGCTTTCAGCGGCTTGCCCTGTTTGGCCAGCGGATAGCCATCCAGGGCGGTTGCGGCGGCGTCCGGGGTGCCGGGGGTGTTCATCAACACCGCAGGCACCGCGCCGCCGACAAGCCCGCCTTTGTTGACACCGACGAGAAACGAAATTGCCACCAGCGGGTCGAGCGCAAATGTAAAAGGGATCGCGATGGCCATGGCCATGATCGGGCCAATGCCAGGCACCGCGCCGACGAGGGCAAGGACGATGGAAATGACATTGGGAAGCGTCTTTGGGGCCAGGTTGCTGCCTGTGACTGTCTCTACGTAGTTGGGCACCACCAGGAAATACATGGCAAGTCCAAAGAGCAGAAAGAAAACGCCGGATACACGATCAGCCGAATAGTGCATATGGTCCTCCTGAAAATGGGGGAGCCCTCGCGTCCGGGACGCAAGGGCACAGGGCTTACTTGGCGAACAGGACCTTGGCCGCAGCCAGACCGTCTTGCATCATTTTATGCGCGCCTCAGGACCCTGATCCGTCACCCCCAAAAGCATCCCATGCCCGGGGTTTCTGGGCCGGGGATTTTGCCTTCACAAGCGGGTTGACTCATAATAGTTATTAGAAATAACTATAAGCATAAATCGCAACTGGGGATCGCAGATACACTCCGGTAGAGCAATCGTACCGATCGCGGTCTTGGGGCAGATTCCAGGCCGCATCTGGCCAGGCAGGGTGCCGAGGCATCAGCCTGCGACGCGCCTCGACTGTTGCGAACCCCAAGGACCAAACGGATTAAAGATGAAAGCTTTCAAGGCACCCCTGGATGATATCCTGTTCTCGCTGAACCATGTGGCCGGTGCCGGAGATGTCGCCACTTGGGACGCTGATCTGGGCGCTGAGATCGGGCAATATTTCGCCAGCTTTGCCGAGGGTGAAATCGCCCCGCTGGATGCGTCAGGCGACCGTCAGGGGTGTCGACTGGAGGACGGCCGCGTCGCAATGCCGGACGGCTTTGGCGCCTTGTATCAAAGCTATGCAGAACAGGGTTGGCCCGGACTCACCGCGCCCGAGGCCTATGGTGGGCAGGAGCTGGGCGCGCTGATGCTGGCTGTCACCTCCGAGCTGTTTTCCGGCGCCAATCACAGTCTTCAAATGGTCACGGGGCTGGTGCCGGGGGCTATACGCACCTTGATGCGCTTTGGCACCGATGATCAAAAGACCCGCCATATTCCACCGCTCGCTTCGGGGGAAACGCTGGCCACCATGTGCCTGACAGAACCGGGTGCAGGGTCGGACCTGTCACGCCTGCGTTGCCGGGCGGTGCAAGGCGACGATGGCTGGTGGATCAATGGCGAAAAGATATTTATCTCGGGCGGGGATCAGGACATGAGCGCGCATATCCTGCACCTCGTTCTGGCGCGGACTTCTGACAATGGTATCAAGGGGTTGTCACTGTTTCTCTGCCCCTGTACCGGCGCGGATGGCCGCCGCAACGGTGTCAGCGTCACACGGATCGAAGAAAAGATGGGGCTGCATGCTTCGCCCACTTGCCAATTGGCCTTTGACAGTGCCGAAGCCGAGCTGATCGGCACCGAGGGCAGGGGCCTGGCCGCGATGTTCACCATGATGAATCATGCCCGCGCCGATGTTGCCTTGCAGGGGGTTGCCCATGCCGCGCGGGCCTACGACATCGCCGCAAGCTATGCCGCCGAACGGGTGCAGGGACGCGGCGCGGATGGGGGCTCAGCAGTGCTGGCGGCTCATGCCGATGTGGACCGGATGCTGCGCGAGATCGACGCGCTGGCCATGGGCGGGCGCGCCATGGCGCATTTGGCCTGTGTCACGATGGAGGCGGGTGAAAACCCCGATCTGGTCGAATTTCTGACGCCCGTCGCCAAGGTCTATTGCACCGAAGCGGGCACCCGCGCAGCCCAATTGGGCATGCAAGTTCTGGGCGGCTACGGCTATCTGCAGGAATACCGGTTGGAGCAAACCTATCGCGATGCCCGGATCACCGCGATCTATGAGGGTGCCAACGGAATCCACGCAAAAATGCTGGTCACACGCCTGTTGGCCAGTCCGGCGGCAGATGCCTTTGAGACCTTCGTTCAGGGTGAGGCGCAAAGCCAGCAAGACGATTCGATCACCACCTGCCTGAAACTCTGGCAAGGGGCGCGAGACACTGTCCGCGCGCAGCCCGACCCCAGCCCCATGGCGCATGATTTTATGACGCTGACGTCAGAAATACTCTTGCAGTGCCTGTTTGCCCGGATGGTGCGGGTGGCAGATGCGCATCCCAGCCCGGAGCGGATCAAACGCACCGCCGGGCAAGCCCTGCAACGCGGGCGACCCATGATGCGGGCCGCTGCCGAGCTGATCACCGCTGCGGCCTAACGCCATGCGCCGTCTTCGCGCTTGTATTACAACGGTCATAGGAACCCAGGGTTCTGAAACAAACTAATAATGTCAGTAACTTGCTGGGAAAGTGGCAGCCCGTAGGGGAGTCGAACCCCTCTTTTCAGGTTGAAAACCTGACGTCCTAACCGATAGACGAACGGGCCACTGTTGGTGTCGGTGTATTACTTAGTCACTGGCGGTTGCGCAAGGGCTAAAATTTTAAAACACCGAGTTTTCTACATCCCTGTTCGACCCGGGTTAAGTACCTGAACAAACGTGAATAATCCCCGGATATAGGGGTTTGCCCGCGCTGCAAATTCAGATCTTTTCTTTGATTGCGCAAAACACCCCGTGCCCCATCACCAGTCTGTCGCCAGCAAGTTCAGGCAGACAGGTCGCGACAGAGATCCGGGATCCTTTGGCCAGGGCTCAGCGGTCTGGCAAGCCTCATCTCCGCGCATTTTCCCGGGAATCCCTTTATCTCCTTTCACAAACCCCTCAGACGGACTAGGCATCCCTATCTTCGCTTTTTCGGGGCAAACCATGGCGCAAAAATCCACCATCTACAAAGTCGAGCTGTCCGTATCCGACATGGATCGTCACTATTATGAGACCCACAAGCTGACCGTCGCCAAACATCCTTCGGAGACGGACGAACGGTTGATGGTGCGCCTTCTTGCCTTTGCCTTGAACGCAGATGAGCATTTGGAACTGACCAAGGGGCTGTCAACGGATGACGAGCCCGATATCTGGCAAAAAAGCCTCAGCGGCGAGCTGGAATTATGGGTGGCGCTGGGACTGCCGAGCGAAAAGGTGGTGCGTCAATCCTGTGGCAAAGCCAAAGAGGTGATTGTCTATTGTTACGGCGGCAGAACGGCCGAGACCTGGTGGGAGAAGATCAAAAACAGCACCACCCGGTTTGATAACCTCAAGGTTATCAATCTCTCGGAGGCGGACACCCAAGGTCTGGAAAAACTTGCGAGCCGCTCAATGAAACTGCAGGTGAATATCCAGGATGGCGAGGTGATGGTGAGCGTTGATGACGCCATCCATTACGTGACCCCGACCACCTGGAAAGACGCCGACCATTGATCGGCGCCTGATTACTTTGCAGAACTGGGCGCCACAGTGCGCCACTCCGAGATCGCTTCCAGCTGGGCCGCCAGTTGCATCACGCGACCATCCTGACCAAAGCCACCGACAATTTGCACCCCGATGGGCAGGCCTTCGGCGGTTTGATGCACGGGCAGGGTCATGGCGGGTTGGCCAGAGGCGTTAAACGGCACGGAAAAGGGGCTGAGATCGAGCAGCAGCTCGACAAAGGGGTCAAACTCCAGCTCCTGATCCAGACTGGTCAGCCCAAGCGCATGTGCAGGGCCGTTTGTGGCTGCGGTCAGCAGAATGTCGTAGCGATCAAAGAAGGCGCTCATCTTGCGGACTTCGATATTCACCGCAGCATAGCGGGCCAGATACTGGTGCAGCGACACCCCGGCAGCATAGCGCATGGTGCGTTGGGTCATCGGCTCGAACCCTTCCATCGGTCCGGCGGCGAACTCGGGCGGGAAGAAACCTGCCAGCGAGCCCACCAGCAGGCGGAAGGCCTGGGATGTGAGTTCCGCAAAGTTGAAATCAGGTCGCGCCTCTTCGACGATATGGCCAAGGTCGCTCAGCTTTTTGGCGGTCAGCGACACCGCCTGGGCGCTGGCGGAATGGATTGCCTTGCCGTCAAACCGATCCGTCAGAAACCCAATCCGCAGCGTACCGGGGGCGCGTTTCAACAGGGCCTCAAACCCCCCTTCAGGGGTGGCGGTGAAATAGGGGCAACCCTGATCAGGACCAGCGGTGACATCCAGCAAGGCGGCGCAGTCGCGCACGGTTCGGGTCACCGCATGTTCGTGGCTCATGCCAAAATTTGGATCCCCCCGATGAGGACCAATGGCGTTGACGCCCCGCGTTGGTTTCAACCCCACCAGCCCATTATAGGCCGCAGGGATCCGGATCGACCCGGCGCTATCGGTGGCATGGGCGGCGGGCAGCATACCGCTGGAAACCGCAGCAGCAGCGCCCCCGCTGGATCCCCCCGCGCTGAGATCCGTGTTCCAGGGATTGCGGGTTTTACCCCAGGCTTTGCTTTCCGTGGTGATGGTCAGGCCAAACTCTGGCGAAGCCGTGCGCCCGAGCAGCCCAAAACCCGCAGCGCGCAGGCGCGAAACGGTGGTGGAATCAAACCCCATATCGGTGCCGCGAAACATCTCGCTGCCATTGGAGAGCGCCATACCCTTGGCCGGCGCATGCAGGTCTTTCAGCAGATAGGGCATGCCAGTGAAACGAGAGGTCTCGGCTGTTTTATCCAGCGCATCCAGGGCCTCTTCGAACTGGGTGAGGACAACCGCGTTGATCGCCGGGTTCTGAGCCTCGATTTGCGCGATGGCAGAGAGCAAAATTTCCCGGCGCGAGATCTCGCCCGCCCCGGCCAGAGCCGCCAAGCCAACCAGATCCTGCTGCAGCCATTCGTCACGATTTAACATTCAAAATCTCCTCAGTCATATTTGCGCCAGACACGATATTCAGGATCACTGCATCCGCCTCACTGACCGACACATAGGCGTGGGCCATGGCCGCGTCGTAATAAACGCTGTCGCCGGTCTCGAGCCTGATCGGCTCATAGAGCTCGGAATGCAGTTCCACCGCGCCGGAAAGAACAATCACCAGCTCTTCGCCGCCATGGCGAATGGGGGCGGAAAATTCAGAAATGTCACGGGCGGTAACAGTGGCATAGGTGGCATCAATCAGCCGGTTCTTCAGCTGTGTCGCGATTGGCTCAAACAGGTAGTTCTCGGCTTGCAGCCTTGGCAGCTCTGACCGCCGCGACACGGTCAACCGGCCTGTGGGCGATGGTTTTGGCGTCTGCGCGGAGGCCCCGTCCAGGATAGAAACGATATCGGTATCCAACCCTGCTGCAAGCTTGAGCATCACATCATAGGTTGGGGACAGGTTGGAATTTTCAATCTTGGAAATTGTCGACAAGGCCAGGCCAGAAGCTTCCGACACCTGTTTCAAGGTCAGTTTCTGCGATTGCCTCAGGCTTTGCACCATGGCGCCAAAGGCGGCGCGCTTGTCCTGAAAGTCTTCGGAAGTGTGGGTCTTGGACATGACGATTTTCCGATACGAAAATATTCTTGACATTTTTCCTATCATCAAACGATCCTGCAAACAAGGAGAACAGATGATCTGGATCGTGCTCATAACCTTTGCTCTGGCGGCAGTGATGTCTGGCGTTGCCATCAGCTATGTTGCCGGGGCGGCGGCGGTTCTGGCCTTTGTCCTGACCGATCATGCGGCCTATCTCGGCATTCTACCGCAGCGCATTTTCAGCCAGATTGATGTCTTTACCTTTCTGGCCATGCCGCTGTTCATTCTGGCTGGTGAAACCATGACCAAAGGCGGTGTGACGCGGGTGCTGATTGACCTGGCCATGCTGCTGGTGGGGCGATTGAAAGGCGGGCTTGGCTATGTGAACATCGCCTCAAGTGTGTTCCTGGCAGGCATTTCCGGCTCGGCCGTGGCGGATGCGGCTGCCACCACCAATACGCTGGTCCCGGCGATGACAGAACGGGGATATCGCAGCGAATTTGCTGCGGCTCTGACGGCCGCCAGCTGTGTTATCGGCCCAATCATTCCGCCCAGCATCGTGATGATCTTTTATGCGGCCCTGATGAATGTCTCGGTGGCCGCCCTGTTTGCCGGGGGGATTGTTCCCGGCCTGCTGATGGCGGTTTTCCTCGGCGCCTATAACTTCTGGATCGCCCGCAGGGAAGACCATCCCGGCGGCACCGCAGAGACCCTGCCGCCGGTCAAACCCACTGTTTTACGAGCCCTGCCGGCCCTGCTAATCCCCATCACCATCGTTTCAGGCATCGTCTTTGGCATCGTCACCCCAACCGAGGCCGCCGGCCTTGCCGTCGCCATAACCCTCACGCTGGTGTTTCTCTATGCCTGTTGGGACCGCAACGGCATTGTCGGCGCCTTCAAAATCTCCGCCAAGCTGGCCTCTGGTGCCGTAGAACGCACGGTTATGCTGACAGGTTCGATCTTTATGATCCTGTTTGCGGCGGCGGTTTTTGGCTATCTGATGGGGATCCTGAAGGTGCCGGACCATATCGGCGCCTTGGTCCAAAGCCTTGGTCTGAGCAGCACCTATTACTTTTTGCTCGCCAGCGGCGTAATGTTCCTGGCCGGCATGGTGATGGATATCTCGATGGCCTTGGTTCTGCTGGTGCCGGTGCTGATCCCGGCGGCAATTGCTGGCGGCGCGGATCCGGTACATGTGGGTGTGGTGAGCTGCCTGAACCTGACGCTGGGCCTGATCTCACCACCCTTTGGCGGCTGCCTGATGGTCATATCCGCCGCCAGTGGCGTCAATTACATGCGGCTCAGCCTCGCCATACTGCCCTTTCTCGCGGTGCAGATCGCCCTGCTGATCCTGCTGATTTTCTACCCCGAAATTACCCTCACCCTGCCTCGGGCGCTGGGGCTTGTTCGATAACCAGACCAATTTGGGAGACAATTATGAAACATTTTCTGCTGGCCGCCACCGCCACTCTGCTGACGGCTGCGCCGCTCTGGGCGGATGAGATCAAGATCGCCGTTGGTTGCCCGCCAGTGGCTGCCTGTTCCGACTACGTCTATGCCGAAGATCTGGCCTCCGGCCTGCGCGACCAGGGCCTGGAGGCCAGCGTCTTTGCCAGTGGCGCGCTTGGCAAGGACCCAGAGGTGGTGGACCAGCTGAGCCAGGGGCTGGTGCAGTTTGGCCTGACCAACTTTGTGATGATCAAGGAGGTCGACCCGCGCATTCTCGGCTTTATTGCACCCTATATGTTCGACGATATGGAGCATTTCTTCCGCGCCACCCAGGACACCCAAAGCGAGCTCTTGGAGGGGATCAAAGCCTCGATGCAGGCGCAGGGCATAGGGATCGCTGGCCTGCCCGGATTGGGCGGTACCATGGGTGTGTTCAACGCCAAAACCCCGGTGACCAAAGTCGAAGACATGGCCGGCCTGCGCCTGCGGGCGATTGATGCAACGCAGATAGAACTGTTCAAGAACTGGGGCGTACAGGGCGCTGTGGTTGATATGCCCGAATTTGCCGGTGCGGTGCAGCAGGGCGTTGTTGATGGCTATTACAATCCACCCGTGGTGGCGCTGATCTTTCGCCATACCGAGTTTTTGAAACACTATACTGATATCGGGGCCGGCACCCCGTTCCGCTCGGCTTTGATGTCTGCCGACTGGTATAGCGACCTCAGCGACGCGGATAAGGCAAAGGTGGATCAGGCGGTGGCGCAGGCCAATGCCAAGAACCGCGCCTGGACCGCCAAGGCCGCAGCGGGTGAGCTGGCAGGGCTGGAGAAATCCGGCGTCACCATCTCCACCATGTCACCCGAAGCGCTGGCCGACCTAAAGGCGCGCAGCGAACAGGCCTGGGCCGGGCTCATGCCGGCGGAGTCAGTTGAAGCGTTTCGCGCACTGGCGGCGAAAACCCGGTGATGGCGCTTCTCAATCAGGTAAGCGCGCAGGTAGACCGCGCTTGCCTCCTCTTGGCAAAACTGGCGCTGACGGGCATGGCGCTGACGGTGTTGCTACAGATCTGGGCGCGCTACGGCTTTGACTATCCGTTCAGCTGGACCGAGGAACTGGCGCGCTATCTGATGATCTGGGCTGGGCTGCTGGGGGCGACCTGCGCCTTTAAACGGCGCCTTGATCCGACGGTTGTACAGGTCAACCCCGAAGACAAAGGCCTGCTGCACAGGGCCATTTTTGCCCTGACAGTGGTGATTTTCCTGGCACCGATCCTGTATTATTCCTTTTACGGGCCAAACATGACCTTTGAACGCGGCTTTCTGTGGCGCAGCAGCAATCGGCTGTCGCAGGGGATGGGGATCAATATGGCCCTGGTGGGTGCAATCGTGCCTCTCAGCTGCGCCGTTTTGTTGCTGCATCTTGCGGCGCTTTTGACAAAACACAAGGTGCCTCAATGACCCGCCCAGCTGTGTTCTCCGCTGCGGATATTCACGCGGCCCTTAACCTCAAGGATCTGCGGGAACCGCTGATTGCTGCGATGACTGCGGTATCGCAACAAACCGCAGGCCACCCGCCCCGGTTTGCAGCGCCAGTCAATGCGCAGGGGCGGATGGGCTTGATGTACGGGCATCTGCAGGATCCGCCCGTTCACGGGGCCAAGGTGCTGAGCCTGTTTCCAGATGCACCCGCCGTGGGTCTGTCCAGTCATCAGGGGTTTGTCATGCTGTTCGACAGCCGGGATGGCCGCCCATTGGCCATTTGCGACGCGGATGCTCTTACTGCTTTGCGCACAGCGGCCATGTCGATGCTGGCGACACAGATCCTGGCGCGCCCTGATCCACAGATCATCACGGTCTGCGGCGCCGGCGAGCAGGCCGACTGGCACATTCGCGGCTCTCTGGCCTGGTTCCCTAAGGCCAAAATCCGGATCTGGGCCCGCCGCTTTGACGCCGCCAGGCAGCTGGCGCTGACCTTTGCCGGGGCCTCTGCGCAGGTGACGGCCATGCCGGATCTGCAACAGGCGGTACGGGGCTCGGATGTCATTCACACGGTGACCGCTGCAACACATGCCTTCTTGTGCGGAGACTGGCTGGAGCCCGGTCAGCATATCAATCTGGTGGGCGCCAGTCTTGCAGACAGCCGCGAGCTGGACGATGCAGGCGTTGCGCGGGTGGCGATGTTTACCGATTCCCGCGAAAGCAGCAGCCGCGAATCCGGCGAGATACTGGGGGCCAAACGTGCCGGAGCCATTGCCGCGGACTACCCGGTCACGGAAATTGGCCAGGTCATCGAGAACCCGCTCTTGGGGCGTGGCGCAGACACAGATATCACGGCCTATAAATCCCACGGGTTGATCGTTCAGGACCTGGTCGCGGGCTATGAGATGTTAAAGCGCAGGGGGTAATTGCCCCTCGCCTAGCCCGGACGCTATACCTTTGGCCTGCGTCACGAGACTGACCTATTAACTAACTGGGCCGACGGCCTTTTCAGCCCTCTTGTCCTGCAACTGACTGGCTGCAAAAGCGCTAAGGGCGACCATCGCGGCTGCGGTTGCAAGGCAGGCAGCCAAGCCGCCCAGTTGATAGGTCAGCCCAGAGAGCACAGTGCCCATCAAGCGGCCTGCCGCGTTTGCCATGTAGTAAAACCCCACATCCATCGTCACCCGCTCGGCCTTGGTAAAGGCCAGGATCAGATAGGAATGCAGCGCGGAATTGACCGCAAAAATCGCCCCAAATACCAGCAACCCAAGGACCAGCGTCACTGTGAGCCACAGCACCGGCTCGCCAGCCAGCGCCACCGCCAAGGCCAGCCCCGCAGGCACCAGGGTCAGTGACATGGCCCATGTGCGTGCTGCCGCGCGCAGCTCGGCTTCGGACCGCGAGGCCGCCTTTAGGATGCGGGGGGAGCAGGCCTGAATGGCACCATATAGGATCACCCAGACCGCCATGAAGCTGCCAATCAGGAAAAATGCCGCCCGGTTGCCCGCTTCGCTGCCATCCGAAAACACCGCGTAGAAATAAACCGGGATACCCACAACAAACCAGATATCGCGGGCGCCAAACAGAAATACCCGCGCGGCTGACAGCCAGTTCACATTGCGTGACTTTGAAAAGACCTCAGCGAATTTTGCCCCTTTGCGGCCCACCGGCAGACCCCTGGGCATGGCCAGAAGAACCGCAACAAGGATCCCTGTGAGGATCACCGCCATGCCAAGGACGGCCCAGGTAAACCCAGCAAAGGTCAGCAGGGCAGCCCCCAGCAAAAAGCCCAGGCCCTTGACCGCATTCTTGGATCCGGTCAGCACCGCGACCCAGCGAAACAGCCCGTCGCCCTGGGTAGGGGCGAGCAGCTTGACGGCGGATTTGGACGACATTTTTGCCAGATCCTTGGCCACGCCGGACAGACCCTGCACCAGCATCACAAAGGTGACAGAGGCGCCGATCTGCCAGCTGGGATCCAGCTGCGTCAGCAACAGCAGGGCAACCACCTGCAGGGCAAGCCCCGCATAAAGCGTCGCCGCCAGCCCAAATCGCGCTGCAATCCATCCTGCGGACAAATTGGTCACCATGCCGGCAATTTCATAAAGCACAAAGAGATAGGCCAGCTGCACCGGCGAAAAACCCAGCGTGTGAAAGTGCAACAGCACCAACATCCGCAAGGCGCCATCCGTCAGCATAAAGGCCCAATACGAGGCCGTGACCGCGATATAGGCCGCCAGTCCGCCCCTGTCTGTCACAGCTGATCCCCAACCATGCGGGCCACATCCACCAGACGGAAAGCATAGCCCATTTCATTGTCATACCAAGCATAGATTTTGACCTGGGTGCCATTGATCACCATGGTCGAGGGCGCGTCGATGATGCTGGAGCGCTGGTCATTGGTGTAATCCGCAGACACCAGCGGGCGGGTCTCATAGCCGAGGATACCTTTGAGCGAACCTTCTTCGGAGGCTGCCTTGAACAGGGCGTTGACCTCTTCTGCGGTGGTTTCGCGCTCCACCTCAAACACACAATCGGTGATCGAGGCATTCAGCAGTGGCACCCGCACCGCATGGCCGTTCAGCTTGCCCTTGAGCTCGGGGTAGATCAGCGTAATCGCCGTGGCGCTGCCGGTGGTGGTCGGGATCAGATTGGTCAGCGCCGAACGTGCCCGGCGCAAATCTTTGGCGGGTCGGTCCACAATAGTCTGGGTGTTGGTCACGTCATGGATGGTGGTGATCGAGCCGTGTTTGATGCCAAGGGATTCGTGGATCACCTTGACCACCGGAGCCAGGCAATTGGTGGTGCAACTGGCGGCGGTGATGATCCGGTGGCGATCTGGCTGGTAGATATCATCATTCACACCAATGACGATATTGGCGGCGTCGCCATCCTTGACGGGGGCAGAGACCACGACCTTTTTGACACCCGCATCAAAATAGGGCGCCAGCTTGGCCTCGGTCTTGAACACCCCGGTGCAGTCAATCACCACGTCAACTCCCTGCAGGGGCAGATCCTCAAGTCGGCGTTCACAATGGGTTGGCAGCCGGGTGCCATTGATGGTGATGGAGGCCGCGTCATGGTGAAACGCGGCGTCCCAGCGACCATGCACCGAGTCAAATTCCAACAGATGCGCGTGCATCTCTGGGCTGCCAACGGCATCGTTGATCCAGGCAATTTCAACACCACTGTCGAGCAGCGGTTTCAGCGCAAGCTTTCCCATTCGGCCGAGGCCGTTCAGAGCATAAACAGTCATGATGTGTCCTATTCAGATGTCAGGTCAGAGGTCAGGTCAGATATTTGGGCGATCTCGTCGACGACACCTTGCAGGGAAATGCGGTCCAACTGGTCAAATGGCAGAGCGGCAAACCCCTGCAGACGATGCAACAACACCCCGTAGGCCTGATGGAACGCGAGGCTTTTTTCGGCATCGGTACCGGTGGCCTTGACCGGGTCGGGCATACCCCAATGGGCGCTGATCGGTTGACCATCCCAGGTGGGGCATTGCTCATTTGCGGCCTGGTCACAGACGGTAAAGACAAAGTCGAACTGCGGCGCATCCTCGCCCATGAACTCCTCGATGTTCTTGGACCGTAAGCCGCTGACATCATGGCCTTTGGATTTGAGCATCTCCAGCGCAATAGGGTTGAGACTGGAGTGCGGCGTGGTGCCGGCTGAAAAGACCTGGAATCGATCCTGACCTTTTGAATTCAGGATCGCCTCAGCAAAAATGGAGCGGGCGGAATTGCCCGTACATATAAAGAGAACGTTGTATTTCCGGTCAGTCATTTGTCTTTCCTCTGACGCAGCAGACTGCTGAAAGGATGTGCACAAATCCGGGCGGCCCCTACAGCAGTCCAGATAAAGCGCGTCGAGCGTTTCACGTGTCGTATTCATATTGACCTGATACCGCAGCCAGGTGCCGGCGCGGGTTTTGGTCACCAGATCCGCCTGCATCAAAGCAGAAAGATATGACGATAATGTGCTGGCCTTAATGTCCAAAACCGCGCTGATCTCCCCGGCGGGGACATGATCGGGATAGCGCCGCATCAGCAAGCGGAACACCGCAAGGCGCTGGGGGTGCCCAAGGACGGATAAGCGGAGGGGAATCTGTTTTTCCATATTTCACGTATTATCGAAATAGATAATCTGTGGCAATGGGGTTTGTGCCAAAATTTAGCGCAGCGCCGGGGCGTGCACTGCAGTTTGGCAAGAGGCAGACGTGTTTAGCCCTGATCAAAATCACCGATCAGGGCTGCCACCTATCGGGTGTTAGCTATGGCCCGGGAACCTGCTGCGGGTGCGATTGGCAAAGGCCACCAGTGACAGCATGACCGGCACTTCGACCAGTACCCCGACAACGGTGGCCAGGGCTGCGCCGGAGTTCAGGCCAAACAGGCTGATCGCAACCGCCACGGCCAACTCAAAAAAGTTTGAGGTGGCAATCATCGCGCAGGGGGCTGCGATACGGTGCGGAACCTTCAGCGCATGGGCTGCCCCATAGGCGATCGCAAACATGCCGTAGCTTTGAATCAGGATCGGCACCGCAATCAGCGCAATCACCATGGGCTTGGCCAGAATGACCTCACCCTGAAGCCCAAACAGGATCACCACGGTGGCGATCAAGCCGATGACGGACAAAGGTTTGACGCGGGCCATAAAGGCATCAATCCGCTCCTGTGATCCCAGAATGCGCCGGGTGAGGAGGCCTGCAATCAAAGGCAGCACCACATACAGCAGGGTGGCCAGAACCAGGGTAGACCAGGGCACCGAGATATCGGTGACGCCCAGCAGAAAGGCCACGATCGGGGCAAAGGCCACCACCATGATCAGATCATTCACCGAGACCTGCACCAGCGTATAGGTGGCATCCCCGCGGGTGAGCTGCGACCAGACAAAAACCATGGCGGTACAGGGCGCCGCCCCCAACAGGATCAACCCGGCGGTATATTGCGCGGCATCTTCTGGCGTGATCCAGGGCGCGAACAGGGTGTCAAAAAACAACACCGCCAGAAAGGCCATGGTAAAGGGTTTGATCAGCCAGTTGACCACAAGCGTCACCACCAAACCCTTGGGTTGGCGGGCAACGCCAGAGACCGCGCCAAAATCAACGCCAACCATCATCGGATAAACCATGGCCCAGATCAGCACCGCCACAACCAGGTTGATCGAATAGACCTCGGCTGCAGCAATGGCATTGACCAGACCCGGCGCAAAAGCGCCCAGTGCGATGCCTGCGCCCATGGCAAGCGCAATCCAGACGGTCAGGTAGCGTTCAAAAAATCCAATAGCAGAATCGGGTGGGGCAGGGGGGAGGGTCATGGAAAAATCCTTTGAGGCCATGGCCGCCCAGGGGCCGCCCGGTTCACTGCCTCGCCCAGATACAAGCACGGGGCGCTCAAACCAAGTTTTTTATGCAGCCTTGCTCAAACGTTCTCCGCGAGCGGCGGCCACATTGTTATGGCCTCGATAACGGGCATCAAGGAAGAAGCACCGCCCAGCGTGAAACCCCTGCCTAAAGCAGCGCCTCATAGCGCCGCTCATTGTCCTCGGTCTCCGGGTATTTTGCCAGAACCTCCTCGCGGCTCATGAAAAAGGAAACCTCTGAGGCGTCATTGCTGATCTTCTTTTGGCTGACCAGATCGTTCACAATGGGCCAAGCCTGCCAAAACGTATCCCAGCTTGGGCTTGGCTTGCATCCCAGCGTTTCAAAGGCGGCGGCGACGTCAAAGGCGTCTTTGTTTTCCAACGGGATCATGATCAGTCTATTTTTGCTTTTGGCATGCTCAAAAAAGCGCAAGTTATTGGTCCAGTTGCGTTCAACTGTGTCAGGAGCCATGCCCCATGGCTTGATATTCCCATGGGAATTGATGACTTTTTCAAGCGGGCGGTAGGTTGCAATCACAATCGCATCCGGAAAGCCGTCAAGCAAAGTATAGGCATCGTCATCAACCCCTGGATCCTCAAATTTCAGGGCCTCCAGTTGGTGAACCGTCACAAAATCTTCAATCTTTTCTTGTTGTTTGAAGAATGAATAGGCTGGTGACCAATCTCCTTGATGAGATTCCCGCGCAGAATGGACACGCGCCAAGGGTTCAGGCTCCTTGCCGCCGAGAAGTGCAGTTATGAGCTGGATCGAAAACTCACTTCCCGACCTGCTCCCTGCTGCAAATAGAATTCTCATTGAAAGGCACCTAGAAAATTTTCGTTCCCAAGTTTTTTACAGCTTCTTAAAGGACTCGCAAGTGGTCGGCGCTCTTCCACTGGTGCTAAGTGTTTCAGAAATCTTCAATGACCCCAGATCTGAAATCCAGCCGCCCGATTGACACAGACGGCGCAAAAGCCGTCAGATCGTGACCCCGATATTTGGAACAAGCTGGTAGAACGGGCTGGACAAGCCACCTCGCCCTCGACCGGAGGGGCGCCAAATCTTTACTTCGGTGAGACAAACGAGAGACAGAGGGCATCAACCGTAACGTGTGATAAAATTGCGCTGCTCAAAAGCTGAAGACCCTCGCGGCTCTGGACAATGAGGAAAGCCTTCTGGATAGATAGCAGGACGTTATTGGAGATCGCCAGTTGCCGTCTGCATACCTGCTGCGAGGTTCCATGTGAATAAAAATACCACAAACTCTACCGTATACGACGCCAGCTTTCATGCGCGTATTCAGGAGCGTTCTCAACTGGCTGCCAGGACTGTCTTGCCGATACTGTTAGAGGCGGGCATCCCATTTGAGTCGGTGACGGATGTCGGGGGTGGCACAGGAAACTGGAGCCTTGCAGCCCGGGAACTCGGCGCAAAAACGGTTACCCTGATTGATGGGGAATATGTGGATCCTGCAACACTGGCCATTCCGCAAGACTGTTTTGTTGCGCGCAATCTGACACAGCGGTTTTCAACTTTTGAAAGAGCGGATCTCGCAATTTGTGTAGAGGTTGCCGAACACCTCCCACCCACGCGCGCCGCCAGCTTTGTCGAGGATCTGTGCGCGATCTCAGACAACGTGTTGTTCAGTGCCGCGCTCCCCTTCCAGGGTGGGGACGGGCATGTCAACGAAATGTGGCCGGAATACTGGGCCAGTCTCTTCGAATCCCAAGGCTATGACACCTACGATTTCATTCGCCCCGCGCTCTGGACTGATTCCCAGGTGGATTGGTGGTACCGGCAGAACCTGCTCTTTTTCAAAGCCCGCCCCAAAGATGCGCAGACCCCGGGCAAGATTGGCAATCATCTCCGGTGCCCGCCCGGTGAACCACTCACCCGTATCCATCCAGAGGGCTATGTCTGGCTGGCCTACCGGTCCCGGCCGGAGGGTTTTCGCACCTCGGCGCAGCGGGTAATCAAGCTGCAATCCGATATTTCCAGCCTCGGAACCCCTGCCCAACTTGGCTATGGTGGGGAGTTTGACTCCGTTCCGCGGCCAGAGCTGATGGATCTCGATAGTGCCTGCCTGCGCGCGGTAATTGTCGGACCAGGCCGGACCGGCTCGACCGCACTTGCCGACGCGTTGAGCGACCACCCAGGGCTGTTCTGTCTCAACGAAAGCCAGGATTTGCCGCTGCTTCAGGCCCGCTTTGGCACTGCATCTGTGCCTGCGCGCGCGCTCATCGACAGTTTCCTTGAGGTGCGCTTTACTCCCACCCAGGTGATCGCCGAAGCCAATGCGCGCCGTGCCGGCAAGTCTCCAACCCATCTGCGCGCGTTTCTCGACCGGATCGTGAGCACCGAACCTGAGCTAACCGTAGCGCGCTTTGCCCGATATATGGCCGCCTATTACCGGGCCTCCGCGCAGGCTTCCATCCTGATCGATAAGACCCCTGATTACGCGCACCATCTTGAGGAATTGCTGACCCTCTGGCCCGATCTGAGGATCATTTTGATGGTACGCGAGGCTGCCCCCACCGCACTGTCGATGCGGAACCATCATGGCTATCGTACCTTGGCCGCGCTTGGAGAAACCTCCTGGGCTGAACTGCTGGCAACGTCACCGGGGCTGCCTACGGCCACCAGCGAGGCCCCAGAGACCCTGGCCCCCTATCTCGACATCTGGAGTGCCCGCGTCGCTGAGGCGCTCGGCGTGGCCAAGCGGCTTGATCCAACCCAGTTTACCCTGCTGCGCTACGAAGAACTCTGTGCCGCCCCCCGCGCGGAAGGACGCCGCATTTTGCGTTTTCTCGGCGCGGATCCTGATCAGGGCTGGCTTGAGCGTGTTGCAGAAACATTTGCGGCGCGACAGGCGCATGACAGCGATCACACCCAGGCGGCAGAAATGGCCGCCGCTTCGCACCAGGGGGTGCGCGTGCTCAATGCCCAGCTTGGGTACAAATAGCCAAGCCCCCGACATCCGAAAAACCAGCGCCAACAGTCATTATTGGCGCCCAGAACAGACAAGAAGCACAGGCTTTGGGTGAGGGGTTTTAGTTCCACAGACAGACAGGGCCTCCACGGCCTGACGGGTTCTGCGCAGCGGAGCTAGGGCCAGCCCCAAAACCAAGTTGCACCATATTGAATTAGCTATTTTATTTCTTCACAATCGGATGTGATTTTCAGCGATCTTGAGACGGCAATTCAGGAAGAATTCCTTTACCCTGAGGGCAAGGAATTCGCCAAATTCCTGCACTCAAACGGCCAAGAATTGCCTTGACATCCAGGCCCGTTTCCTACCTTTTGACCGCACATAAATCACAAAGGTTTCGCATGTCCCAGACAGGTCCTGACTTCATTGGAATAGGCGCTCAAAAGAGCGGCACCACCTACGCCTTTGAGGCGCTGCGCTATTGCCCCGGAGTGTCCTTTCCAGCCATGCCGGGATGCCGTGATTTCCTTTCCAACGCTGAATCTGATGGCGTGGTTTTAAACACCCTGCCAAAGGAAATTCAGTTTCTTGACGGTCCCAACAAAAACCTGAGCTGGGACCAGTATTTCGATATTTTTTCGGGCACCCCCGAGGGCGAAGTGGCGGGCGAGATTTCTCCGGCATATATGACCGCTCCTCTTGAGCGGATCCAGGAACTGCACGATCGCTGCCCAGATGTGAAACTCTTTGCGATTTTCCGCAATCCAATCGAACGGGACTGGTCTGCCATCCGCATGATTGCAGGGCGGCGGAACGAACTGGAAGACGATGATGCGCTGTGGCAGATTGCCAATATGCGTCATGTTATCGACATGGGGGACTATCTGGCGCCCCTCAAGCGGTGGCTAAGCGTCTTTCCCCGGTCCTCCTTTTTGTTCCATACACTTGCAGGGCTAGAAGCCGACCCCAAAGCCGTGGTTGGATCGTTGCTTGACCATATTGGGCTAGATCAAAGCCATCTAGGCAACATCCCGGAAAACAAAGTTTTCACCGGCCCTAGTAAAGAATGTCCTCCTAAAATTCTTGAGCTGCTGCGAGAGCGTCACAAGCACTCGTTCGACGATTTTGCGAGCCTTACCGGGCTGGATATTTCTGACTGGACCCAGGCAGCATATCAATGAAAACCACTCCAACTCTCTTTCCACTGGGCACATCAAGGCTCCATTGGGCAGCAGAGTACATCACCCGGCATGATGCAACTGAGGTTATTTTTCCGCGCATCGGGTATTTTCAATCTGCAGGCCAGATCGCAACCATGCTGGAAATTCTGTCAGGGATCCGCGACGTACCGGAGATCTGCCATTATCTTACCCGCCGCGACGGCACGCCGCTCCACCCATTTGACAACCGTGCCCTGACCCCTGATCAGGCGCTATGGAGGCAAAAGCGCGCAGAATTTGCTTCAGCTGATGTCCTTTTGTTGGAATTCTCTAGCTCAGTGGAATTCCAGCTCGGCGAGCTGCATGTACAGGGCAACCCAAATTATCAGCGCGATGTGCCCTTCGCGGATGTTTGGAAAGACGGCTATTATGCAACCTATGAACCCGAGGTTGACGTCAAACGGTTTCAGGACACAGAGCAAGATATCGCCGCCCATTTTGAGCGCTGTGCAAAAGCCGTAGGGGATCGTCCGGTCATCGTGCAATCCCATATCTATCGCGGCGCGCAAGGGTTCGGGCGCAAAGAATTTGCCGATATTGTGTCCCGGCAGGCCGCAAACAACGGCTGGCACTTTGTCGATGCAGCAGCTCTCTGCGCAGCCCATGGGTTTCGCACCTTTGCGAATGGGCAAACCGACATCCACCATCTCGACTGGCCCGGCACACGCGCCAACGCGGTAGAGCTTTTGGAACGCAGTTTTACCGCCTGGGGGTGCACTCTGAATGACGCCACCAAAGAGACGGTTATCGGCGACACCCACGAGATGATGTAGCCGTCGCGGGCTCTCAGAGTTCAGACAGGGGCGCCACTGATCTTCACCTTGCCCAACAGGGTTTCGTACCCCCTCGAAATATAAGAGGGTACGAAGATATCAACAGGATTTAGTGCAGTCTCTGGGTGGCCTTGACGCAAGAAATCTCTGGGCTGGTTGTGCTGAACAGATGGTTTCCATCCTTCACCACGACAACCTCAACATAGAGATCCCGATTTACCGGCGGCAGGTTGATCACCAAGGCATTCCATTGGTTTGTAAAGATCTTTTGCCCGTAGGGCAGGGCTGGTTTCAGCCAAACCACATAGTCAGCGCCGATTGCTACTGAATAGTAAAGCTCGACGCCTGTGATTTCGTGAATACCTTCTGCTTCAAGCCGGGGCCAAAGATAACACACGGTGTCGACGCCGTTTTCAAAGCTGTCAGGGCATTTTAGCTCAAAATCCAATGCCTGGGCATCAAAAATGACCTCTGGTTGCCCCTCCACAGCCCTTGTGATCGGTTTTTGCCAGCTGCCGCCCGAACAGCCGCCCTTGCCATCAAGGCCAATCTGAAGACGGCCCGCTACACTGGTCCTGATTGGATTATTGATTTTGGATTTTGTGGGCAATATACGGCCCGTCACATTGGAAAGACGCAGGCACCCGGCTGCGGTATTTTGTTTGCGCGTCTCTAAAGGCGTGCCTTCATAAAAGCCCTGGTAACCTATCGCATAAGGGATCAGGTCCTGCACCATATTGGTGATGCGCAGCCCCTGCTCCAGCTCCAGGAACTGCCGCAAATGCCACTTATCGAGAAATTTCTGCCACCCGTGACTGCGGAAGCGCAGCTTTTGATAGTTCGGCTGCAAAGGATGGTGGTGATAGGCAACAATGCCAGGCGAGTAGACAACCCGGTACTGACCATTTACCTTCAGGTTCAGATAAAAATCCTCATGCTCGCCGTTGGATTTAAACTGCGGATCCCAGCGAATTTGATCGTCGATCATTGCCCTGCGAAAAACTGCAAAATTCATCACAGCGTCACATTCAAAATACTCAATGCCCTGAGCGTATTTTGGGTCTGGCGCAAAGTAGTGAACAGGAATGGTGACCAATTTTCCCTTGTCTTTGTCGTAGCTGAAGAACAGCTCCCAGAACCTGTTTTCGGCGCTGCTGCCCCCCTCGTACTCGTGGACATCAAAAAGACGCCCCCCCACCACACCGATATCGGTCTGGTCTTCCAAAAGCGTCAGCGCAGCATCAAAATTGGTTTCGGGGCCAAAAAAGAAGTCATCGTCACACAGGAGGAAATAGGGCTCCGTCACCAGATCAACGGCAGCGTTGCGCGACGCGCAGACGCCTACGTCAAGCTCCATCCAGACCACTTTACAGTTATGCCGCGCATAATAGTCCCGCATTTCGTCCGTAGGTTCAGACTGGTCCGCAACATAGATCGGCATATCAGGGAAGTATTTTCGAACCGAATTAACCAGCCTTTGAACCGTATGCGGACGGCGAAAGGTGGCAAAAACCATTGCAAGGTTTTGAGAACCAACAGACGCCTGCGTCCTTTGTTCACCCGCCATTATCGCCCCCCCAAGAGGTTGGAGGCGGCAAGGAAATAACCCATCCCGTACAATTGCCCGAGGGCCGCATCAAAATCAGCAGCGCTGCCATCCGAGCAGAGGCCATCCCAGCTTGCTTCGTTCATTGGCACAGAGATCATCGCGGAGGCTTCGACCACACATCCCTGATCGCGCAGGTATTGATTGACCAAAAAGGTCGTCACACCCTGCCAGAAGAAACGGCGGCGGAACCAATCCTTGCTTAAACGCGCTTTGTTGATCTGGTGCTGCACCCGGATCTCGGGGTCAAAGAAAAAGCGATACCCGTCCCGGACCAGTACTGCGTTGATCGCGTTTTCACCCGAAAGCAGATTGGTACCAATCCGGCCAAGGTTTTCGGGGAAACCACCACGCTCTTGCACCGGCGCAATACGGTAGGCGCTATTTGCTTCGCAAAGCCATTCGGAGCCGATCAAATAGCGGGCATGGGTTGACCAGCCCAGACACACTGAAAGCGAATGCAAAAGCTTGTCACCCTGCAGCCAATCGGGTTTTGGGCTGCTCCAAACGGGATCCAATTCCCCGCCAACAACGGCAGCAGACTCGCCCAGTTCGTCAAAGCGCTGCAACAGGCGTTCGGCCCAATCCTTGGCCGGGATCGCGTCATCATCCGTAAAGGCCGCGATGGGAGATTTTGCTTCCCGCATGCCGCAGTTCCGGGCGCTCGCCAACCCCTGCTTGGTCTCCCGCACGACCCGCATATGCGGGTATTTTGCCGCATATTTGGCGGCAATTTCCGGTGATCCATCAGTCGAATTGTTGTCAACAACAATGACTTCGAACAGGTCTGTGGAAATCGTCTGCTGGGCCAGAGCCTCAAGACATTGGGGCAATGTATCTTCACGATTATAGACACAAACGACTGCTGAAATTTTCTTAGCCATCACGCTAACTCGCTTTCGGATACAAACAGATTGAGCATGGAAAACGAATACTGCTGAGGCGCGGCAACGGGGAAAAACACCAAAAGATAGGCCGAAACCACCTCTTTTGCATCGAGAACAGCGGTGGCCTCCTCCAGCGTTCGCGAAACAGTCATTGCCCGGAACTCACTGCCTTGCCCTGGCATCACTTCCCCCAGGCGGATGTCTTTGTGGCTGCCGTCTTTTAACGTCAGCCGCAGATCCAGAATGAGCGGTGCCTCATTGGGGCCCATGACAGAAATCAGGACTGTCAGCCGGGCATTGGCGCGGATCTCGGTCGCGTCAATTTTCCCTTCAAGCGAGACCCATTCGGTATGTCCGGTATTTTCAAACAACACATCCAGAAGAAGTGGATGGTCCGGTGGTGAGTCAAAAATAGATTTTTTTGCGCGCTGCCGCACAGCAATCTTTGCCTTCCCATCAGATAGCCCAATATGAAAATTCTTGGCAAATTCCTGGTATGGCTTCACGAGTTTTTTCTCGCCTTCCATAAAGGGACGTTTAAAAAGCATCGGAGAAAATTCCATGCATTCCTCATTCTGTGCAGGGGCTGATCAGCAGCCCGGCTTGTGTGGTCCCAGCCGAAATTAGTGTATAGTTGACCTGTGGTCCATCGGAATGATGGCGACCAGCGGAGATAGGCGGTGGTGCAAAACATACGTTCAATTTCACCTCTCCTACACCTGGGCATCAACATCCGGCCACCGCTGTCACCCGCGATTTGACGCATCCGAAACAGGCGCTCGGGGCGGGGAGGTGACCCCTGGTATCCATCGCAGTTTGGCTTACGCGGATCGGGGAACTGTTTGCTCTGGGCTCTCGACATATCGTGGATCGTCAAGGCTTCAAAACACGCGCCACCTCGTCGCCAACAGGACCCTTTACGCGCCTCCAGTCTTTTATCTTTCAGCGTTTTGTGAGGTTAAGTTGCGTATCTCTGGCACCCGTATCGTTTCTATTCGTTAGATAAATTCTGTTTTCTAACTGAATGCAAAGTTTGAAGTTCCGCACATTTTTATGTGAACTCACGCCGCAGTGCAGTTCCAGATATGTCTCCTTATTCCAATCGATTCTGGATTTCCATCAACTTGGTTTCAAAAATCTCAGCTGGCGTCCGGTAGCCGAGGCACTTGCGCGGCGTAGAATTGAGGCGGTGGCAAATCGACCTTAAATATCGATTTGTCAGCGCCGTCGGCTCCGTTGATCAAGGCAGATACTTCCGCAGCCTGTTGTTCGTGTTTTCCACGGTGCCTTTCTGGTAGAGCGCTTGCGGGTCACAGAACCAGGCATCCGCACCGATCCCGGCCTTGAGATGCTTCCATGCCGAAAACTCGGTGCCGCGATCAAAGGTGATCGACTGGCGCGCGTCGGCGGGCAGGGGAGCCAACCCGTTGATCAGGGACTCCATGATCGGTTTGGATTGGCGATCTTCATTACGCATCACGACGGCATAGCGGCTGACGCGCTCGACCAGTGACGTCACGTTTACCTTCCCATGCTCCTTGCGGAACATCATCAAGTCGCACTCCCAATGGCCGAATTCCAGGCGTTCTGAGACGCGCTCAGGCCTGTGTGACAGGCTTTGAACGTCGAATATGTGGGTTCTGTTGTGCCTGCGGTAACCACGCGGCCGGCGGCGACGGCGATGCTCAGGGAGATGGCGGTAGAACTGTTCCTCGCGACCGTCTTTGGAATAGGCAAAGCGATAGATCGTCTCGTGGCTGACGCGGATCGGGTGCCGTTCGAGCCGCATCCGGCCGGCGATCTGTTCGGGGGACCAGCCAGCCTTCAGGCGGTCTTCGATCGCGGCTTTCAAATCAGGGTGAATGATCATCTTGCGATGGATCGCGCGGCGCTGCTCATATTTGTCCTGAGCGACGAGCGCGTGATACCCGTTTAGCTCAGGAAGTTCGTCGTCCGTGTACCGATTACGCTTAATGTCTCGGTAGATCGTGGACGGGTCGCGACCCAGTCGATCCGCGATCTCTGAAATCGGCATTTTGGCTTCAAGCCACTTTGCAAGCTTGCGACGTTCGTCCAGCTTCAGGTGACAGTAGTGGGTTCCCATTCTTCATCCTCCGTGCAACTCTCTGTTTTAGTAAAGAATTTGCACTTCGTTTGTGAATCCACCCGGCTACAGGAAAGTAGCCAATAATCCATGTTATGTAAAGTTTTATTCTGGTGACACGGAAGGGGGCTTTATGCGCGGGTCTCCAGAAAGGTCATAGGATGTCCTAGGCACCAAGAACTTCCTTTAATGTCGCGGGGGAACCGGTAGCGCTTGACGTCAGGCCAATGGATATCTCATGTGGCATACCTTGCAGATTATCTACGTATGAAACCAGGATAGCTTGATCCGTCAGCATATCCGTTGAAGCGTCGAACTCCGTTCCACCGGCGTGTAGAAATGCAAAGTAACACCGTCACTGATATCGAAATCTACGACTGAGCCAGGCGATATGTACGATCTTGGTGGCTCCGAATGCATTGAAGCGGTTAATGAGAGCGATGTGGACGTAGGTTTTGGCGCTCTGGGCCTTGATCCCCGGCGAGCGGGCCAAACGTGCAACTTGGTTCGGGCAAACCTGTTCGTCTTGATCAAGTAGGTCAACGTGCACTGCATGGGGTGCTGAACAGGGTGTAGCCAACTTCGTTCGCGTCGAGAACCCGGTTGCGGCCCCCGCGCCGAAGCTGCGCTTAGTTTCCGCTGCGCCAAGCCCGCGCGCTGGTGCCAAAGCGTTGACGGAACGCGCGGCTGAAATGGGACAGGTCGCCAAATCCCCAGGACAGCGCAATATCCGTGACCGAGCGTTTCGCATGGGCCGGATCGCGCAGGTTGCCAGCCACCCTCGTCAGGCGTTGTTCGGCCACCCACTGACTGGGCGACAGGCCCTCGGTCTGGAACAGGCGTTGCAACGTGCGCAGGCTCATCGCCTCGGCAGTGGCGATGTCGCCAAGGTCGAGCTCGGGGTCCCGCAGCTGCGCCCTAAGCCTGCGTTTGACCCGGTCCAATCGCTGGATCTGCGCGTCGCCGGGGCCCTCGATGCTTTGCTGAATCGCGGTTGCGAACATCTGCGCGGTCGCGGTTTCCATGTCGCGCAGAATCGTATCGGTCAGGTCGGCGCCGTTTTCGACCATCTGGTGAATGAAGCCGGTGGCCAGCATACCGGCCTTGGCCCTGCCGTCGAACCGTCTGGCGGTCACCTGGCTCAGACAGGGCAGCCGCTCGGCCAACCGGTCGCGCGGCAGGCGCAGGATGATCTGCCGAAACGGGCTGTCAAAGGCCAGACGATAGGGGCGATCGGTGATGTAGCAGCCAAAATCGCCAGTCTCCAGCCGCGCCTGTCTGCCGTCCTGTTCGATAAACCCGTGACCTTCGATCTGCAGGGCAAACAACACGTAATCCTGCGGATCGCGGCGCAGATGCGCGGCGGTGCGTTCGGTGACCTGTGTGGTGGAATGCACGGTCGACAAGCGGCAGGAATCCGGGACGGCCGCGCTGACATGGCCAAAGAAGCCGTCATCGCTGGACGTGCTCTCAAGCCGCACGAAGCGCGACCAGAGTTGTTCGCGCCAGACCTCCCATGTGTCGCGTGACATCACCGACATTTCCCGAGTCGCCCTTTCCGTCATCGAAATATCGTAAAATCTTTGGCCTCTGGCGCCACAAGTCAACTGATTTGTCGTGTCGTGCAAAGTCGCGATGCGCCGCTCGTGCAGAGATATGTGCCATCAGCCGCACCACGCAACCAGGCGATTTGAACAAACCGGAGGGTTTGCGGCGAACAATGCGAACAGGGAAATAAACAACCATGAAACCGATCAAGGCCGCCTGTGTTCAGGCCGCTCCCGTCTTTCTCGATCTCGATGCCTCCATCGACAAGGCCGCGAGCCTTACTGCCGAAGCCGCCCAGGCCGGGGCCAAGCTCATCGCCTTTCCCGAGACCTGGCTGCCCGGATACCCGTGGTGGATCTGGACCGGCGCACCCGCCGAAGGTGTGGGCTTTTTGCCGGAATATCACGCCAACAGCATGGAGGTGTCCTCGCCGCAGATGAAGCGGCTTCAGCAAATCTGCCATGACAACGTCATCACCATGGTGATGGGCTATTCCGAGCGCGCCGGCGGCAGCCGCTACATGAGCCAGGTCATCATCGGCGAGGATGGCACCATTCTGCTCAATCGCCGCAAGCTGAAGCCGACCCATGTGGAACGCACCATGTTTGGTGAGGGCGACGGATCCGACCTTCAGGTCGTCGACAGCGATATTGGTCGCCTTGGTGCGCTGAACTGCTGGGAACATGTGCAGCCGCTGGTCAAGATGTCGATGTATGCCCAGCACGAGGAAATCCACGTCGCCGCCTGGCCCAGCTTTTGCGTCTATCGTGACCTGGCATATGCGCTGGGACCCGAGGTCAACAACGCTGCCTCGCAGGTCTATGCGGTCGAGGGGTCGTGCTATGTTCTCGCGCCCTGCGCCATCGTCAGCCAGGAGATGTTTGACCGGATTGCCGGCGACAGTGCCGAAAAAGCCCATCTGCTGAACCCGCAGACATCCAAACCCGGCGGCGGATTTGCCCAGATCTTCGGCCCCGACGGTCGCCCGCTTTGCGAACCGCTGCCCGAGGATCAGGAAGGCATCCTTTATGCCGATCTCGACCCCGCCATGCTGGCCATCGCCAAGGGGGCCGCAGATCCCGCAGGCCATTACGCGCGGCCTGACGTGCTGAAGCTGGTGGTCAACCGCGAGAAACGCACTGTCATGGAAGAACAGAACTGCACCGGCGCCTTCATCCCCGTCCTCTATGAGGACGCGACAGAGACCTAGGCCAGCGCGCCGCCTGGGCGCGGTCAGACCCCTCCGTTGCGCTGTTCTCCCAAGCGCGGCGGAGCGGCTGCCCGGTTTCTGCTCGGCGTATCAAGAAAAACACTGATCCATTCGATGCCCCGCACGCCCCGCCTGAGGTGCGCGCAGGTCAACAATACCCGGAAAACGGGAATGCAAACGCCCGCAAAGGGTAATTCAACAGGGAATGAACATGACACAGTTGAAATTGAACCGTCGCCATTTCTCCAGCCTTCTGGCTGCGGGAACGCTCACTTTCTCAGCCCGTGGAGCGCTGGCGCAGGGCGGTGACACCATCCGAATTGGCTTCGTCAGCCCCCGCACCGGACCTCTGGCGGGGTTTGGCAAGACGGACGGCTATGTGCTGGAGCAGGTGCGGGCGGCGCTGACGGGTGGCATCGTGGTGGCGGGCAAGAGCTATGCCGTTGAGATCCTCGACCGGGATACCCAGTCGGACCCGGCGCGGGCGGCGCAGCTGGCCAAAGAGCTGATCAACGAGGGGATCGATCTGATGCTGGCGGTGTCCACGCCCGAGGTGATCAACCCGGTCTCGGACGCCTGCGAGGCGGCCGGTGTGCCATGCCTGTCGACCGTGATGCCCTGGGAGGCCTGGTATTTTGGCCGTGGTGCCAAGCCGGGCGAGCCGAGCCCGTTCAAATGGACCTATCACTTTGGTTTTGGAGTGGGCGAGATCTTCAAGACCTATACCTCGACATGGCCCTCGATCGAGACCAACAAGAAGGTCGGGGTGATGTATCCCAACGACGCCGACGGCAATGCGGTGCGCGCGGTGCTGGCACCGCAGCTGGAGGCGGCGGGCTATACCATCGTCGATCCCGGCGCCTATGAGACCGGCACCACCGATTATTCGACGCAGATCGCGCTGTTCAAATCCGAGGGCGTCGAGATCATCAACTCCTTCCCGATCCCGCCGGATTTCGCCGCCTTCTGGCGTCAGGCGGCGCAGCAGGGCCTGGCGCGTCAGGTCAAGATCATGCAGACCGCCAAGACCGGGCTTTTTCCCTCCGAGATGGAGGCGATGGGATCGCTGGGCGAAGGCATGGCCTCGGCCGCCTATTGGCACCGTGATTTCCCCTACACCTCGCCGGTGACCGGCCAGAGCGGCCACGAGCTGGCGGCGGGTTGGGAAGCCACGAGCGGCGAGCAATGGACCCAGCAGCTGGGGGCGACCCTGTCGCTGCTGGATGCGGGTATCGAGGCGCTGAAGGCCGCGAGCGATCCGCATTCCAAGGAAGCCGTGCGCGACGCCATCGCCACGCTGAACGTGGAGACCATCGGCGGCCAGGTCGATTTCACCTCCGGCCCGGTGCCGAATGTGGCCTCAGGCCCTATCCTCGGCTCGCAATGGGTCAAGGCGAAGGACGGCCCGTTCGATCTGGACTATGTGCTGGTCAACAACGCGACCGACCCGAACGTGCCGATCACCGCCGAGCTGACCCCGTATAACGAATGATCGGGGGCGCGGTGATGGCAGAGCAGACCCAGCTTCATGCGACGGGGATCCACAAATCCTTTGGATCGCTTGCGGTGTTGAATGGCATTGATTTCTCGGTGCATTCAAACGAGGCCGTGGGCATCGTCGGGCCGAACGGGGCGGGAAAGTCCACCCTGCTCGGCGTGCTGTCGGGGGCGACGCTGCCAACGCGCGGCTCGGTCCAGCTGAATGGTGCGGAGGTCGGCGCTCTGCCGGCGCGGGAGCGGGCAAAACAGGGTCTGGTGCGCACGCATCAGATCCCCAAGCCCTTTTCCGGCATCACCGTCTTTGAGAACGTGCTGGTGGCCGCGACCCATGCGGGCGCCAGCCGCCAGTCGGAGGCCTATGACCTGGCGCTGGACGCGCTTCAGATCTGCGGCATGATGGCGGTGGCGAACCGTCCGGCGGAAAGCGTCGGCTTGCTGGATCGCAAGCGGCTGGAACTGGCCCGGGCGCTGGCAACGCGGCCGCGCCTTCTGCTGCTGGACGAGATCGGCGGCGGGCTGACCGACGCCGAGGCCAGCGAGCTGGTGGAGACCATCCGCAAGCTGCGCGGGCGTGGCATCGGCATCGTCTGGATCGAGCATATCGTGCATATCCTGGTGCAGATCGCCGAGCGGCTGGTCTGCATGGACGCGGGCCGCATTATCGCCGAGGGCACGCCGGACGAGGTGATGAGCCATCCCGAAGTGGTCAAGGCCTATCTTGGGGGGGCGCCGGCATGAGCCTTCTGAAGATCAGCGATCTTGACGTGCGCTACGGCCAGTTCCGCGCCGTGCGCGGCGTCAGCTTTGCGCTGGAAAAGGGCGAGATCCTTGCCCTGGTCGGCGCCAATGGTGCGGGCAAGACCACCCTGCTGCGCGCGCTGGCCGGGGCCAACCCGGTGTTCAGCGGCAGCATTCAGCTGAACGGCACCGATATGACCCAGACCAGCAGCCATGCGCGCGTGGCGGCAGGGCTGGCGCTGGTGCCCGAAGGGCGCAAGCTGTTTCTGGACATGAGCGTCGAGGAAAACCTGAGGCTTGGCGCCACCGTCGGGCGGCCCGGCGACTGGACGGTCGAGCGGGTGTTCGAGACCTTCCCCAACCTTGTCAAACGCCGCCACGCGCCCACCGGCACCATGTCGGGCGGCGAACAACAGGCCACGGCGATCGGCCGGGCGCTGATGTCCAACCCCGACGTGCTGATCCTGGATGAGGTCAGCCTCGGGTTGGCGCCGCTGGTGGTCGATCAGGTCTACGCCTCGCTCGACGGGCTGCTGAAGACAGGTACGACCATCATCCTGGTCGAACAGGACCTGTCGCGCGCCATGTCGGTGTCCGACCGCGTCATCTGCATGCTGGAGGGCCGGATCCTGCTCGACAGCCCGACGGTCGACACCACGCGCGAGGCAATCACGGCGGCCTATTTCGGCACCGGTGCTCAGGCTGAGGCCCAGACTGAAGCCCAGACCGAGCCGCAGGAGGAAAACGCATGACCAACATCCTGATCCAAGCCGTGCTTCTGGGCGGCTATTACGCGCTGATTGCCTGCGGGCTGGCCTTTATGTTTCAGGTCATGCGGGTGATCAACCTCGCCCATGGCTCGCTTGCCGTGGTCAGCGCCTATGCAGTCTGGAGTCTGTCCGACTCCTTTGGGGGCTCACCCTTTGTCAGCCTGCTGGCGGTGGTACCACTGATGGGCGTGGCGGGCTGGCTGCTGCAACGGCTGGTGCTGGAGCGCGCCGTCCGCGGAGGCGAGCTGTTGCCGGTGCTGTCAACTTTTGGCCTGGCCATCGTGCTCGACAACCTGCTGTTCCAGCAGTTCGGTGCCAATACACGGTCCCTGTCGCCGATGGTTGGCGATCTCAGCTGGGAGGCCTTTGAGCTGCCCGGCAATATCTATGTCGGCAAGCTGCCGGTCTATATCCTGATCACGGTGATCGTGATCATCGGCGCGCTGGACCTACTGTTAAAGCGCACAGCGCTTGGTCGCCAAATCCGCGCCACCGCGGCTGACCCAGATACCGCCGGGCTGGTCGGTGTGGATGCGCGTCGGACCGCGGGCATCGCAGCGGCACTGGCCTGCATGACCGTTGCCGTCTCTGGCGCGGCGCTTGGTCTGCGCGGCACATTCGACGCCTATGCGGGTGCACCACAGCTGCTGTTTGCCTTCGAGGCCACGATCATCGGCGGCGCCCGCTCGCTCTGGGGGGTGCTTGCGGGCGCCATCGTGCTGGCCGTGGCGCAATCCTTCGGCGCCCAAATCCATCCGCAGGGCTTTTTACTGGGCGGGCATCTGGTTTTTCTGGTCGTGCTCTTCGTCCGGCTGGCGCTGAAAGGCAGATCGCTCAATCTGATGCATATCCTGCGAGCCACCGGAAAAGGAGCGGCGCAATGACCATCCATCGCTGGACATGGCAGTCCCAACTCACCTTTGCCCTGGCCGCCGGAGTGATCGCGATCCTCGGGCTGGTTCCGAGTTTTGCATCCGACGGGGTGATCGAGCGGCTGACCGTGCTGTTCATCTATGTGATCCTCGCCGCGATGTGGAACGCGCTGGCGGGCTATGGCGGGCTGGTCTCCATCGGCAACCAGCTGTTCTTCGGGCTTGGCGCCTATGCGACGATCCGGCTGGCGGATGCGGGGATCAACCCCTTTGCCGCCATGTCTCTGGGCGCCGGGATTGTGGCCGGGCTGAGCTGGCTGCTGTCGCTCTTCATGCTGCATCTGCGTGCGGGCGAGTTTGCCATAGGCATGTGGGTGCTGGCCTCGATCGCGCATCTCTGCGTCAATCTCGACCCGCTGATCCAGGGCGAGACCGGCACCTCGCTGATCGCGCTCAACGCCTATGCCATTGATGCGCGGCGGGTGTTGATCTTCTGGGCGGCACTCATCGGCATGGTGGGGCTGCTGGCGCTGCTGTTTGCGGTGCTGCGCACGCCCTCGGGGCTGGCCATGCAGGCGATCCGCGACAATGAGGAAGCGGCGGATTCCGTTGGTGTGAACCCGATGCGCACCAAGCGGCTGTTCTTCGTGCTGGCGGGTTTTGGCACCGCCGTCGCGGGCGCACTCTGGCTGGCCCAGGTCTCGGCCTTCCAGCCCAAGACCTATTTCAGCGTGCAATGGACGGCCTATATGATCTTCATGGTGCTCGTCGGCGGGCTTGGCCGGTTCGAGGGCGCCATCCTCGGCGCGCTGATCTTCTTTGCTGCCGAGACCTGGTTTGCCGACACCGGCGTCTGGTATCTGATCGGCCTGGGGGCAGCGGCACTGCTGTTCTCGCTGCTGCTACCAAAGGGGCTGTGGGGCTGGATCGCCACCCGCACGGGTGTCAGCCTGATGCCGCTGGGCTACCGCGTTCATGTCGACACCCAATCGGAAACAGGGAGGTAACATTATGCTCTTTGGCAAAACCATCGTGGCCACTGGTGCTGCCAGCGGCATCGGACGCCGCACCGCCGAGATGGCGGGTCTGTGGTCAACGTGGCCGCCATCGCCCGCACAACGGAGTTCCCGACCCTGCGGAGATCGTGGCGCAGCACGATATTCCAAACGATGCGGGTTATCCGGTGTCCGAGGAAATCCTGCTGGTCTGGACCATGCTGGCCACGCATCAGGAGCAGTTCAAGGGCCGTGGCATCCGGGTGAACGCGGTGTCCACAGGCCCGGTCGAAACGCCGATCCTGCAACAGTTTCGCGATGTTCTGGGCGACGAGCGGGTCAATTCCAACGTCGATGCCGTGGGTCGCGCGGGAACACCGGACGATATCACGCCTGCGATCCTGTTCCTCTGTTCGGATGCGGCGCGCTGGATCAACGGCACCAATCTTGCGACCGATGGCGGGCTGGAGGCTGCCGTCACCGCCACGACAAACGCGTTCTGACGGTGATCGTGCTGTCCGAATAGAAATTCGGCCTGCATTGGGCCGTAAAGGCCAGCGCACCGCAGCGGGCGCGCTGGTCTGGGGATTTCCGTCTTAGAACGGATAGTGCTGGTTCGGGTCTTCGATGGTGATCCAGCGCAGGTCGGTGAATTCAGCGATTGCTGCCTTGCCACCAAACCGGCCATAGCCGGAATCGTTCACGCCACCAAAGGGCATCTGTGGCTCATCCGCGACGGTCGGACCGTTGATGTGGCAGATGCCGCTCTTGATCTTCTTGGCAGCGGACAGTGCGCGCTGGATGTCCTGGCTGAACACCGCAGCCGACAGGCCATATTCGGTGTCATTGGCCACGCGGATCGCCTCGTCGTCGCCCTTGACGCGGATGATCGACTTGACCGGGCCAAAGCTTTCCTCGCCATAGATGCGCATATCAGACGTCACACCGTCCAGCAGGGTTGCGGAATGCATCGCCCCGTCGCGCGCACCACCAGCGATGCATTTCGCGCCCTTGGATGTGGCATCGGCAATCAACGCGTCCATCTTTTCGCCAGCCTCGGGGGTCACCAGCGAACCCAGCACGACCTGACCACGCGGATCGCCGTAGGGCAGTTTCGACGCGCGGTCGGCCATTTTTTGTGCAAAGGTATCGGCGATTTCCTCGTCGACGATGATGCGTTCCGTCGACATGCAGATCTGGCCCTGGTTCATGAAGGCGCCAAAGATCGCAGCATTCACCGCACCGTCGATATCGGCGTCGGACAGCACAACCAGCGGCGCCTTGCCGCCGAGCTCCAAGAGCGACGGCTTGAGGTTCTCACCGGCCAGACGCCCGATGATGCGCCCCACGGCAGAGGAGCCGGTGAAGTTCACATGCTTGACCTCGGGGGCCTCGATCAGCGCCTTGACCACTTCGGCGGCATCGACAGGCGCGTTCGAGATATAGTTGACAACGCCTTCGGGCAGACCCGCCTCGACGAAACAATCGACGATCAGGCGGTGGGTCTTGGGGCAAGCCTCAGAGCCTTTCAGGATCACCGTATTGCCGCAGGCCAACGGCATGGCCAGCGCGCGGGTGCCAAGGATCACCGGCGCGTTCCACGGCGCGATGCCAAGGCAAACACCCTTGGGCGTGGCGACGCCCATGGCCAGGGTCCCGGGTTTGTTCGAGGGGATCACCTCGCCACCGATCTGGGTGGTCATCGCCGCCGCTTCGCGGATCACACCCGCCGCCAGCATGACGTTGAAGCCCGCCCAGGGGCCGGTCGCGCCAGTTTCGGTGATCATGGTTGCGATGAATTCATCCGCCTTGGAGTCCATGATATCCGCTGCCTTGTTCAGCAGGGCGCGGCGCTCACCGGGGCCGGTTGCGGCCCATGCGGGAAAGGCCGCGCCAGCCGCCGTGGCGATCGCTGCCGCGTCGACTACCTTGGCGGCCGCCGCGGTCGAGGCCACGTCGCCCGTGACCGGGTCGATCCGGTCGAACGTGCCCTTGCCTGACGCATCGGCGTCCTTGTTGTTGACTACAAATGCCACTGTCATCTTGGTTTCCTCCTCGGGTGGGTCTTGCGTCGGGACATTGCCCGTCTGTCAGGTCTGGTTCTCACGCATGCGTACAAGCGCGGCGAGCAGGCGATTCATTGGCACATCTATACCGCGTTTGGGGCCAATCTGTTCAACATATCCGTTGAGCGACTCGATTTCGGTCCTGCGGCCAGCCTCGACGTCCTGCAGCATCGAGGGCTTGTGGCCGGTGTGTTGTTTCAGAGCGAAGTCGATCTGTTTTCTCACCGCACCGATATCGCCGGTGACGCCTTCGGCGGCACCAACGGCCAGCACCTCGGCGGCGATGTCCTGGGCCAGCTCTGCGCCGAGGTGCTCGGCAATCGCGCCGACGGTGCCCGCGCCCAGAACGGCGGTGGCGTTCATCGCACAGTTGAACGCGGCCTTTTGCCAGACCTGCGCCGCGGCGGCATCGGTCCAGGTCAGCTGGTCGCCGTCAAGCTCAGCCGCGAGCCGCGCGGCCGGCCCATTTGCGTCCAGCGCGTCAAAGGGGGTGTAGGCCATGCCGTGGCTGGCCACATGACCCGGCCCGCGCAGATCGCCCGGCGTCATGGTGCAGCCAAAAAGGACCTGTCCATCCGGCACCCGCGCCTGCACGCGCGCGACATTGCCGAGCCCGTTTTGCAGCGTCAGCACACAGGCGCCGCCGTCGATCAATGGCGCGATGCCCGCCAGCGCCCCGTCCGTATGCATCGTCTTGGTCAACAGGATCACCAAATCGACCTGCGGCGCCTGATCGGGCCGCATCGCCGGGATCGGAAGGTGCTCGGTCCGGTCGTCCCAGTCCACACGCAGCCCATCCGCGTTGATCGCGGTCAGATGCGCCTCGTTCAGGTCGAGCAGCACGACCTCATGCCCCGCCGTGTGAAGCTCCGCACCGATCACCGATCCAAGGGCGCCCGCGCCGAGTATTGCGATCTTCATCCTGTTTTCCTTTCAATCCGACCTAGCTGCCTAAGACCTGCGGCAGCCACATCACCAGCCCCGGAAAGGCCAGCAAGACGACCACGCGCAGGATCTCGGCGCCAAAGAAGGGCAGCACACCCTTAAATGTTTCGGACATTGGGGTGTCTTTCGCCAGTGCCGAGATGACAAAGACATTCATGCCCACGGGTGGCGTGATCAGGCCCAGTTCCACGACGATCAACGCCAGGATGCCGAACCAGATCTTCAGGTCCTCGGTGCTCATGCCATAGCCCGACCCTTCGGCGCCCATATAGAGCCCGCCGTTCAACTCGACCAAGACGGGCCAGAAGAACGGGATGACCAGCAGGATCATCGACAGGCTGTCCATCAGGCACCCGAGCAGGATCAGCGCGACCAGCAGCAGGATCATCACCATCATCGGCGCCATGCCGGACTGGATGATCCACTCTGCGGTCGCCTGCGGCAGGCCGATGCGGGACATGAAGATCTTCATCAGCTCCGCGCCCAAGAGGATCAGGTAGATCATGCCCGTGGTCGAGGCCGTCTCGCGCAGGGCGCCGATCATATCGGTCAGGCGGATTTCGCGGGTGATCACCCCGTAGAGCCAGACCAGCGCCACGCCGATGGAGGCCGCCGGTGTCGGGTTGTAGAAACCGCCATAGATACCGCCCAACACGATGCCAAAGATCACCAGCACCGGGATCATGCCCAGGGTTGCAGCGCGGAATTCTGCCCCGCCGACACCGCCATGTGCGGGGCCGGCCTCCGGCTTGATCCAGACGTAGATGACGATAGTCAGGATGAACAGCACCACGGCCAGCAGGCCCGGCAGCAGCGCGGCGGCAAACATGGTGACGATATTCGCCTCGACGATGATCGCGTAGATGATCAGAACCACCGAGGGCGGGATCAGGATGCCAAGGACGCCACCCGCCGCCAAAGTGCCGGTCGCCAGCGCGCCGGAATAGCGGTATTTCGCAAGCTCGGGCAGCGCCACGCGGCCCATGGTCGAGGCGGTGGCCAGCGACGATCCGCAGACCGCGCCAAAACCCGCGCAGCCCGCAATCGCCGCCATGGCGGTGCCGCCACGCATCCAGCCAAGCCAGGCATTGGCCCCCCGGAACAGCGCATGGCTGAGGCCCGCCCTGGAGGCCAGCGCCCCCATCAGCACAAACATCGGCACCACCGACAGGTCGTAGACAGAGAACTGCCCGTAGGCCAGCGTCTTGAGCTGGTTGAACACCGGCGCGATGCCATTCACCAACGCGATGCCGACGCCCCCCACGAGGATCATCGCATAGGCGATGGGAATGCGGATGGCGATCAGCGCAACAAGAATGACAAGCGCCGCGATGCCCAGCATAAGGGGATCAGTCATGGCGGCCTCCGTTTGACAGCCCACGGATGTCCTGCGTCAGCGTGGTCAGCGCGGCTACGGCCAACAGGGCAAGGGAGGCGAGGATGGGGATATAGGCCAGCCAGACCGGGATCTGCAGGATCGAGGTTTCATAGCCATAGGTTTTCTGATCGAGCATGCCATCGTACATCCGCCACAGCATCAGCAGGGCAAAAAGCAGCGCGATCACCGAGCCGAGAAGACTGAGAAAGGCCAGCATGCGCGGCCCGGCCCGCTGGGTAAAAATGTCTGCGGACACATTCGAGCGTGCCAGCTGGCAATAGGGCAGAAAGGCGAAGGCTGCCACGGCGACGCCTATCTCGGTCATCTCGAAATCACCGGACACGGGCCAGCCGACCAGCGTGCCCAGCACCGAGGCGACGTTCATCACCACCACCGCCAGCAATAGCGCACCGCCCAGCAGCGCCCAAGCGGTAACCGCCGTCGCGACCGCCCCGGTGCCTTCGGGGCGGCCTGTCGTTTCCATCACCTCTGCCAAACTCAATCCGCCGTGTTCTTGGCGACCAGCGCACGGGCCTTTTCTACCAGTGCGGTACCATTGATGCCTTTGCCAGAGACCTCTTCGATCCAGCGGTCCACGACGGGCTGCATGGCGTCGAGGAAGGGCTGGCTTTGTTCCTCGCTCAGAATGCGATGCGTGTTGCCCGCCTCTGTAGCGACCTTGATGCCAAAATCGTCCGAGGCACGCCAGATGTCGCCCACCTGCCCCCACCAGTCACGATCCGAGGCATCGCGGAAGGCCTGCTGGATATCTTCCGGCAGCCCGTCCCAACGAGTCTGGTTCATCGACACCTGGAAGGTCGTGTTGCCAAAGCGCTCACGCTCATTGAGTTCGACTTGGTATTTGGTCTGATCCTGGATCTTCAGCGGCGGGATGATTTCCCACGGGATCAGCGCACCATCGACCACGCCCTTTTGCAGCGCGGACGGCAGTTCGGGCACCGGCATCGCCACCGGGGTGGCGCCAAGCGCCTCAATCACCCAGCCGCCCGTCCGTGTCGGGATACGCAGCTTTGCCCCCTCAAGGTCGTCCAGGCTGGAGACATCCAGATCGCCGGTATGCAGCGCCTGACCGGCATGTACATGCAGGAACATCACTTCGACGCCCTTGTACTCCTCGGCAAGCTCACCGTCGAACATGTCATAGAGCGCAAGGTTCGCGGCCCGCGGGTCGTTTTTGTAGACGGTCGGCAGTTCCATCACCTCGGTGCGCGGGAATAGCCCCGGCGTATAGCCGTTCACCGTCCAGACCAGATCGACAATGCCATCGCGCGCCTGCTGGATCAGCTCCGGCGGACGCCCGCCAAGGGTCATGGACGGAAAGATCTCGATCTTGACGCGGCCACCCGAATGTTCTTCGACCGCCTTGGCCCAGGGCTCCAGCATCTTTGTCTGCGCCGGGGCCTGCTGCCCTAGAAAATGGTGCAGGCGGAAAGTATAGTCCTGCGCACTTGCGCCAGATGCGAGTGCAAGACTGGAGGCGGCAATGAATAGTGCGCCCATAAAGTTACGACGGTGCATAGATATCTCCCCCTAATGTGCTTCCCTTGCCCAAGACGGGCGACTCCTCCGAAAAGCAGGATGGACGATGGAAGGGACGGTGCTTAAAGTCCAAATGATAGTTTGGATAGAGACTATTCAGAAAAATGATAAACCCACGCCGCCTCGACCTGAACCTGCTGGACCTGTTGCTTCAGATCTATGACTCGCAATCCGTGTCGGTTGCCGGCGCGAATCTTGGCCTCAGCCAGCCCGCCACGTCGAATGC
The DNA here is from genome assembly GCF_000473205.1 of Pseudophaeobacter arcticus DSM 23566. NCBI lineage: Bacteria > Pseudomonadati > Pseudomonadota > Alphaproteobacteria > Rhodobacterales > Roseobacteraceae > Pseudophaeobacter > Pseudophaeobacter arcticus. The sequence continues at coordinate 143,509 of NZ_AXBF01000004.1, read as the reverse complement.
GCTGGCGCGTCTGCGTCAGATGCTGGACGATCCACTGTTCATTCGCGGTGCGCGGGGGATGGAGCCAACGCCTTTTGCCGAACGGATCGTTCCCGACATCCGCGAGCATCTCTCTGGTATTGCATCAGTCCTGAACGATGCGGCAAGTTTCGATGCCTTGAGCAGCACGCGGACCTTTCGCCTGTCCCTGTCTGGGCTGGGCGAGCAGGTCTTCCTCGCACCGCTTGCCCGGCGCGTGTTCGAACGTGGGCCGGGCATCAGGCTAGAAAATGCCTCCTCGCCATTCCTCGACCTGACCCGGACCCTCGCGACACGGGAATCGGAAATGGCCATCGGCCTGTTGGAAATGCAGGATGCGCAGCTTCGGCAGATGCATCTCTTTGACGAGGATTACCGCGTGATTGGCCCGCCGGGCCTGTCGCCCCGGCGCGCGGCCACCGTGGACCTGTGCCAGGAGCGGATCGTGATGGCGGTGCCCAGCCTGACCTATGCTGACGATGTCGAACAGGTGCTTGCCGAACGCGGATTGGCCAACAATGTCTGTATGCGGATCCGCAATTTTGGCGCCTTGCCAGAGCTGCTCTCGACCCTGAACGCCTTTGCCATTGTGCCCGGCTATCTCGGGCGGCGGATGGTCGAGGCGGGACAGGCCACGCTTCTCGACATGACTTTACCGCGCGGACGTCAGAAGGTGCAGCTCGTCTGGCACATCAACACAATGCAGGATCCCGGCTGTGTCTGGCTGCGCGAGCAGATCAGGGACCTGTTTCAAAACCCCGACATCTGCGACAATGCCGACAATAGCCCGGATCGCGCGTAGCGTCAGGTCGTCCACCAACTTCGGAGCAAACTGAATGGCCACACCGATGAACGGGTCTCTGATCAAGGCCTTCGAACTCCTCGACCTCTTTTCGGAGCAGCAACCGCAGGTAACGGCGGCCGAGGTTGCGCGTTCGCTGGAAATGAGCGCCAGCTCGGCGCATCGGTTTCTCATCACGCTGGAGGAAGTCGGGGCCGTGGTGCAGGTACGTCGGGGGGCTTATAGCCTCGGCCACCATATCGAGCAGCTTGGCCGTATCGCGGAACGCACCAATCCGCTGGCGACGCTTGTTCAGCCAGTCATCGCCCAGATCAGCAGCCGCCTGAATGAATCCGTCATGGCGGGGCAGATCACCCGCGAGGGGGTCGTCTGTCTGGCCACGGCCATCGCGCCGCGTCCGATCTCGGTAAACATCCAAGTGGGCCGGATGCTGGAGCTTCACGTCTCGGCGCAGGGCAAGCTCTGGCTTGCGCATATGGAGCCTGCGGAGCGCGCCGCGCGGATCGGCGATTTGATCCGGACCGGCAAGATGACCAAGGCCGATGCCCAGACCCTGAACCGCGAAATCGACGGTGCGCGACAGGACGGATTCGCCTGCAATCGCGGCGAAAGCGAGCCGGACATCGGGGCCGTGGCCGTTCCGGTCTTTGACGAGGCCGGAGGGCTGCGCCTGACACTCTCGGCCTTTGGCATGGCCAGCCGTTTTTCGACGGACCACGTGACACGCATTGCAGCAAGCCTCGCTGAGGCGGCACAAGAAGTTTCAAACGCGATCCCGCAATAGCCTGGATCCCGCAATAGCCTGTCAGGACGCTTGACAAATATCGCCGGGCTCTCAATCATTTATGAGATATCTATCTCACTATATGAGAAAATACACGAGGCCGAGATGAGTGACGATAAGAAAATGACCGCCGGAGCTGCGCTGCTGTCGCGTTTCAGCGCCTTGGGCGTGGACTATGTATTCACCAACTCCGGCACCGATTTTCCCCCTGTTATCGAAGGCTTATCCGAAGCCGAGGCCGAAGGAATGTCGCTGCCGCGCACCGTCACTGTGCCGTTTGAGAGCGCCGCGATCGGCATGGCGCATGGCTATACGCTGGCCACGGGCCGCCCGCAGGCCGTCATGGTGCACACCAATGTGGGCCTTGCGAATGTGGCCATGGGCGCGATCAATGCTGCCTGCGACAACATCCCGATGCTGCTGTTCTCGGGCCGCACACCGACGCTGGAAAAAGGACGGCTGGGTGCCCGCACCGTGCCCATCGGCTGGGGACAGGAGATGCTCGATCAGGCCAGCCTGATCCGAGAGGCCACCAAATGGGATTACGAGCTGCGCTTCCCCGAACAGGTCTTTGACGTCACCGACCGCGCCCATGGCATCGCCGCCTCTACGTCCAAGGGGCCGGTCTATATCAGCCTGCCGCGCGAGGTCCTCTGCGAGACGGTGCCCGCCAAGGGCGCCCTGCGTCGCCCGCAGATGCGCCCCGTCACCATTGCGCCCGACCCCGCCACGATGGGTGAGGTCGCCCGGCTGCTGGTGGAGGCAAAGCACCCGGTGATCTTTGCCCAACACGGTGCGGGATCACAGGAGGCCTTTGCCGCGCTGGCGCGCCTGACGGCAGAATGGGGCATCCCGGTCTGCCAATACTGGGCCGTGGAGCTGGCGCTATCAACCACGCACCCGATGGCAACCGGGCCGGACCCGCGCCCATGGCTGGAAAAGGCCGATGTGATCCTCTGCCTCGACGTGCTGGCGCCCTGGGCGCCGACAGATGTGGAACCGCTGGAAGACACCACCGTCATCCAGATCGGCCCGCGTCCCTTGCAGGAACGCTCGGGCGTGCGCAATTTCCGCTGCGATCTGGGCGTGACCAGCGAGGTTGCCCCCGCCATCCTCGCGCTTGAGGCCGCGCTTTCGAAATTCACGGACAGCGATGGCACGGCGGCGGCCCGCGGCAAGGCCGTCGCCCAGGCGAATGAGGCCGACAGAACGGCCCGTTTCGACGCGGCACTGGCCGATGAAAATGCCACGGCCCTGACCAAGCGCTGGATCAGCCACGAGCTGTCGCTGCATTTGCAGGATCGCGAGGCGTCCGTCTTCTCAGAGCTCGGCTGCCAGCTGCCCTCGATGAAGCTCGAAACACATCAAAGCTGGTTCGACGGGCCGCATGCCGGGGGCCTCGGCTGGGGCTTCCCTGCAGCGATGGGCTTTGCCCTCGCGCGGCCCGAGCGGGTGGTAGTGGCGACCATGGGCGATGGCTCCTACATGTTCGCCAATCCCGTCGCCTGCCACCAGATCGCCGAGGCGCTTGACCTGTCGATGCTGGTACTGGTGCTGAATAACGCCGAATGGGGCGCGGTGCGTCAGTCTGTGCTCGACGTCTACCCCGACGGCCATGCCTCACGTGCCAACACGGTGCCGCTGACGGACCTCTCGCCCAGCCCGAACTTCGTGAAAGTCGCCGAGGCGTCCCGTGCTTTTGCGCGCCACGCAAAGACCGTGGCCGAGTTCCGCAACGCCCTGACCGAGGCTCTCGATCACGTCGCGGCGAAGAAGGGGCTGGCGCTCATTGAAGTCGCGATTTCAAAGTCCTGAAGTCAGTCTGGTTTCGTCGGATGGAGCAGTGGCATTCGCCCCTTCACCCTCTGGATTGGATCCGGCCTGCAAACACAGGCCTTGCGCCCAAGCTTAGTGCCGGATGCCGTGTTCGCGGACAGCTCCGGGGTAGGACAGCCATGATTTGGGCTTCGCTGACTCCTGTCATATTCATCGGAATCGTCTCGTTCATCGCGCCGAGAAAATTCTACTTCCGCATCCCCTGAAGATCGGGGGGGGGATTACCCGCAGTGTCCTGAGCTGATGAAAGTCGGATGGTGGAAAACATCGCAAGATCCCCAGCGCCATCCCTGTTTCATTGGATACTTTCAACATCTTGGTCGATATTTAGCCCGTACCGCGTGTGCCGTCGTTCGCCGGTTCGGCTGAACGCCCCCTTCTCGACCAGGTCCTGCAGATCGCGGGTCGCGGTTGCCCGTGAGGTTCCGGTGATCTTGAGGTAGTTCTCGGCGCTGAGGCCGCCCTTGAAACCGCCAGGGCCTTCCCGAAACATCCGGGCGATGACCTTGGCCTGGCGCGCGTTCAACTGGTCTCTGTGGCGATCATAGAAACGTGCCTTGTTGATAAAGAACCCCACGCGATCAAGTGTAACTTGTTGGGCGGTCAAAACAATTTCCGCGAACCAGATGAGCCACGCTGTGACGTCGAGCGTCTTTTGATGCTGTTCGAGCAGCGCGTAGTAAGCCTTGCGTTCTTTTTCGATGGTAAAGGCAAGCGCGATGAGGGTTGGCTGACCAATGTTCTGCGCCAGCGACTTTTCAGCCAGAGCGCGGCCGAGCCGACCGTTGCCATCTTCAAAGGGATGGATGCTCTCAAAATAAAGGTGGCTGAGCCCTGCGCGGGTCAGGGCCGGGAGTGGTTCTGTCCCCTCCGGCCTGGTCTTGTTGAACCAGGCGGCGTAACGCTCCATCTCAGGCATAACCCGTGCTGAGGGCGGCGCTTCGAAATGGATCGTTGGCCTATCAAAGCGACCGGAAACGATTTGCATCGCCTCAGCGTGTTGTCGATATGCGCCGATGGTTTCCAATTGGCGATCATGGGACAGCAGCATCCGGTGCCAGCGGAACAATGTTTCGTGCCTCAGCAGATCCGCAAAGCCGGAATAGACATCGACCATCATTTCCGCCACGCCCTGCTCGCGCGGCTTGGAAGGGTAGCTGTCAGGGGCGAGCCCCAGATGGCGTCGCAGCGAAGATTGGACGCTGAGCCGGTCGAGAATTTCACCCTCAATGGCGCTTGTCTGCATTGCTTCTTCGCTGAGCAATTCGATGCGCAGTTGCTCGCGTGCTGGCTGGCTGACATGATGAACCGCGCCAAGAATTTCCCCCGACGACAGTAGAAACTTCTGTTCGAACGATTCGAGAGCAGAGGCGTCGTACCGGAAATCCGGCCAACCCGGCAATGTCCAATTCCAAGCCATGAGGTATAGATGCCCTTTCTATAGCTCACATATATTACATTTATGAGCTATAGGAGGCAATACTATTGCTCAAAGTAACCCTTGGACGGCAATCGGCGCAGACTGACGCAAGGCGCGGCCATGCTATTTCGCCTGCGTGAACTGCTGATCTGGCAACGTGCCCAGGCGATCAATGCTCTGTGCAGCCATCCGCCCGGCCAGGTTTCAAAGGCTCGTCACATATCCAAACCTGAGGGCGATGCGGTGGTTTACACGCCATAATCCTTATGATCTGCATTATGAAAAATCACTGCATCACCTAACGCGGCCTGAAATAAAAGATGACAACGCGTTAGGCGATGCGCCCGCCAACGACGGCATTTGTGATGGCTTCCGCTTGGTCATCAGATTTGTCGATCCTTTTGAGGTGCAGTAATCCGTCAACTGCATTTCTGAAACCTTGCCGGCAATCGAAACGACATTGACGATTGCACCGCCTTGGTCCTTCATCAGGCGAATACCGGTTTGGGTGCCAAAGAACATGCCGTCGGAATTGACCGCGTGGGTCTGTCGCCATTTTTCCGGCGTGATGTCCAGGACACTGGTAAATCGGCAATACCCGCGTTGTTCACCAACACCTCAAGCTTGCCATGTTTCGCAGTAACCTCTTTGCCCAGACGCTCCCATTCGGCGAAGTTGGTGACATCCTGGGCCATCGTGTCGATCGAGAGCTCGGGATGATCCACGAAGGCCGCCTTCAGCCCCTCAGTGTGACATCCGTTGCAATCACCTTGCCGCCTTCGCGGGCAAATTCAATGGCTGCACATTGACCAATGCCCTTGGCTGCACCGGAGATCCAGATGGTCTTTCCTTCAAAACGTTTCATATATCTTTCCTCCACTGTGGCAGAATTGCCGTTTAATTTCATTGCTCTAAGAAAACTCAAGTGGCCTGGTACAGCGTGACAACACAGGCGAAGACTGTGCTGCAAGCCGATGCCCGCGCCATCGATCTGACGTCTTTGCGAAACATGGCGATTGGGTGTGTGATGGCATGACGGCTGGCCTTGGCCGTGACATCATCCATGTTGAAGGCCTTCCGCATTTTCCTGCGCGCGTAGTCGTTCCCGGACTTCTGACTTGATGACCTTGCCGACTCTCGATCTGGGTAAATCGTTCCAATGCGTCGCGCGAGCGAACCGGCGAAATGGGTGCCGCACCGTACCAGAAACATTCCACCGAACTCAGATCGCTGTAATCCAGGCGTGGATTGTCCAGCAGCATGTAAATGACGGTTGGTGGCAGGAATGTAAGCGTGACCTTGTGGATCTCAATCAGATCAAGGAATGTATCCATGTCGGGCGTTTTCATGATCACGATCTCGCAGCCCATTGCCATCACAGGAAAGCAAAGCACCCCCGCCGCGTGGGTCAGCGGTGCGACGGCCAAATACACCGGGCGTTGCGAAAATGGATAACCCATGAGGGTCATGGCGCTCATGACTTCCATATTTCGACCCGTCAGCATGACGCTTTTGGGTTTCCCGGTTGTTCCGCCTGTGCCTGGCAGCAGTGCAATATCGTCAATTGGGTCTACATGGACAGCTGCGATCTCACCCGTCGGAAGCCAAGCCTTGAGGGATTGGGCAAAATCCAATTCGGCATCAAGACAGACCCAGGCTGTTATTTTTGGTAGCTTGCTCTGCATCGCCGCGACCATCTCGTGATAATCGCTGTAAAAGATCAGAACCTTGCAGTCCGTCCCGTCCAGAAGATCCGCGTTCACGGCAAGTTCATTGCGCGGGTTGATGGGGCACCACACGGCGGCGGCTCTTGATATGCCAAAGACACAAGAGAATGCGACCGGATCGTTCGAGGACAGGATCGCCACCTTGTCTCCCGCAGCAACGCCGGACTGCTGCAAGGCATGTGAAACACGATGGCTGAAGGCCTGGACATCGCCATAGCTGTGGCTTTGTCCGGCCATCGTCAGACAGGGAGCCTTGGCGCCCAGACTTGCCCCTTTGTCTAGAAAATCAATCAAACGCATGACACTTCCCCTGTGCAAAGACGATGGGCGCCGGTTGCCCAATCTGAGCGGCAACCGGCCTCCATGTCGTGATCAATCCTGAATGGTCAGGTTCGGTTTCATGATCAGCCCAAAGGCTTGCAGCTGGCCCAGGAGCTGACGGTGGCCAAAGGTTTGGCAGGCGCTGGCAAAGCCAACCCGATCTGGTTTTTGTTGCAGTAACGAAAACGCGGCATAGGCCTGCAACGTGTTTCCAGACAGATGTTCGCCGCGATCTCGCCGGTGGTGTACATCTGCGCCACGTTGGGCACCAGCAACAGGCCCTTTTCTGCGAACTTGTCGCCCCCAGTCCTGCTCGCATTTCAGAACCCAGTCCTGCTCTCCGGTGGTGTCGGTGTAGTGGCATCCTGCGGCCAAACAAGCCTCCACCACCTCAGGGCCATATTTGATGAAGGGGCCGACCATATTGGACACAACCTCTGCGCCCTTGAACAGCTCGGTCAGAGCCTCGACGGTGTGGTCGACTTCGACCACCTCATAATCGGCAGATTCAATTCCCGGGATTTTATCGACAACAGCCTGAATGCGTGCCTTGTCACGCCCCGCAGCGATGAAGGGGAGATCACCCGCACCGCATTCAACGGCGCCGATCTGTCTGGTGGCGAACAATGTCTAACAATGGAAAAGCTCGAACCATGGAAATGCTAGATGTGGTCGGCAGCCTTGAAAGCCTGGAAACAGAAGTGCGTAACTTGTTTCCGAAAATCATTGACCAGAAAAAGAACAAAGCCTCCCCAGCGGCATGACGGACCGAGTTGGGGGAAGGCGATCTTCGTGGGCTGACTCATCTGGCGTCTTCCGGCTTGTTTTCTTTTTTGTATACCGTCGACTTGCGGAGACGCCGGTCAACCGGTATTGAGTAACACTAAAGGGCAGACATTGCCGATAGAGACTCCAATGAGCAGCATTGAGCCAGGAAGTTTGCGACAATCGACCTATGAGTCCATCCGGGCTCTGATCGTGACCGGCCACCTGTCACCAGGTGAGCGGGTGACCGAGATGGAACTTGTCAATCAACTGGGGGTTAGTCGCACCCCGGTCCGTGAGGCGCTGAACCGGCTTCAGCGTGACGGGCTGGTGGTCGAACGGCCGCGCTCGGGTTTCGCGGTGGTGCGGTTCGATGAAACGATGCTGGGCGAGGCTTTTGACCTTCGTGCCGAACTTGACGCCTATGCCACGCGGTTGGCGGTCGCGCGGATCACCGCCGAAGAAGTGCAAATGTTGCGGCAGTTGCTCAGCGATTGCGACGCGCTGGCCCAAACCGATCATAGTCCACGCGGGCGTATGTCCGAGATGGAGATGGGCATCGACTTCCACCGCGCCATCGCCCGCTTCAGCGGCAATGGCCTGCTGGCGGATGCGATCGATCTGTTGTTGATCAAGTGTCAGGTTTTTGTCTGGATGGAGCTGACCCAGCTTGACGAGTGGAAAACCGCACGAGAGGACCACTGGGCCATCTTTGATGCCATCGCCGCAGGTGACGTCGACCAGGCGTGCCAGCAAAGCCGCCGCCATATCGAACAGTCGCGGGATGGGATCCTGAGAGTGTTGCGGCTCCGGAGCGATCTGCGCGATTCCTATCTCAAACACGAATAATATTTTCAGCAGGTCAATTGCTCGAAAACGGGGCTGTCGGGCAAATTGCCGCGATGGCCTTGCCCGCCTGCCCCTCTGAGTTCTGCTGAAACACCTGCGATGGCCAGCTTCGCTGGATCCCCAACCTTGGCGATATTTGCATCTTGTGCGGTAATTCTAGGCACTGACTACTCCAACCAGCACCCTCGGTGAGGATTCCCTCTGCAAAGGTGTTGACAAGTCAAATCTCTCTTCACATTGTATACAAAAAGGTATCACGACAAGAAACCATCAACAGAAGAGAGGTTTCCACTGGGAAAAAGCGCACCGAATGGGCCGCAAACCAGGGGAAAATATCAAAAGCAAATGCATGCTGAACTGATCATCAAAGGCGCCAGTGTGGTGACCATGAATCCGGACCAACCGCGGGCTCAGGCCGTTGCCGTTGCAGAGGGTAAAATCCTGGCCGTCGGATCCGATGCCGACATCGTAGAAATGATAGGCCCGGCGACTCGGGTCGTCGATGCTAAGGGCGCCACGCTGAGCCCCGGCTTTGTCGAAGCGCATATGCATGTCTTTGGCGGCGGCGCGTCGCTGGGGCACCTGCAACTAACTGGAATGAAAGGCGCCGCGATGATCCGCGCCGCCGTTCAGGCCCATGCCCTCGCCCAGCCCGACGCTAAGGTGCTTTATGCGCAGGGGGCTGATTACGACATGCTGGATGGCGCCGCGTTCGACCGCCATTTGCTCGACAGCATGGTCGCAGACCGGCCCTTGGCGATTGTCACCTTTGACCATCATACCATGTGGGTGAACACCAAAGCGCTGGAAGTGACCGGCCTCTTGCAGGGGAAGACCCTGGGCCCTGGCAATGAAATTGTAATGGGCGCCGACGGGTTGGCCACCGGCGAACTGCGCGAGGTCGAGGCCTTTGGCCCGATTGATGTCTATGCTGGCGAAGATCGCAACAGCCTCGGCCTGTCCACCGGTGGTGAGCCAAATCCCGCCCCCAGTGACGAAGATCGCAAAGCGGACCGCGAGACGATCAAGCGCGGCCTGGACTGGTGCGCCCGTCACGGCATCACCTCGATCCACAATATGGACGGCAATCTCTACACGCTCGATTTGCTTAAAGAAATCGAAGCCGAAGGCGATCTGTCTTGCCGCATCAAAGTCCCGTTCCATTTCAAGAACTTCATGTCCATCGACATGCTGGAAAAAGCCAGCATGATGCATGAGACATATACTGGCGACTGGATCAATTCCGGTATGGTCAAAGTTTTCTGCGACGGGGTTAGCGAAACCTATACGGCCTTTATGGTCGATGACTATGCCGACAGGCCCGAATTTAAGGGTGACCCCCTGTTCAGCCAAGCGCAGTTCAACGAGCTGGCGATAGAAGCGGATCGCCGCGGTTTGCAGATTGCGGTCCATTCCATTGGCGACGGGGCAGTGCGCCGGGTGCTGGATGGCTACGAAGCAGCCCGGACGGCAAATGGCCCCCGCGATTCCCGACACCGGGTCGAGCATATCGAGGTGATCCATAGCGATGATCTCCCCCGCCTGGCGGAGCTTGGCGCGATTGCTTCGATGCAGCCGCCACATGTGCCGGGCCTGCTCGATTTTCCAGAAGAGCCCGCCAGAGGCCGGTTTGGCCCCGAACGCTGGCATCTGTCCTTTGCCTGGCGCAGCGTAAAAAACAGCGGCGCACATGTGGTCTTTGCCTCGGACTGGCCGGTCGCGCGCGTTGATGTACTGGCAGGCATCCAGGCTGCCGTGACCCGCACCCCCTGGGAGCCGGATCTGCCCGATCAGAGCTTTACTGTGCTGGAGGCACTTTCTGCCTACACGCTGGAGGGGGCCTATGCCGAACATGCCGAAGACCGGAAAGGTCAGCTAAAGCCCGGCTACCTGGCAGATCTGGTGCTGCTGTCCGCCGATATCGAGACCATCGCGCCGCAGGAAATTGGCACTGTCAGCCCGGTGCTGACCATCTGCGGAGGCCGTGTCACCTATGAAACATGAGACAGATAACACAATGATCGCCGAACTCCAGACACCCCAGGACCAGTCCCGGCAATTCGCAGTTGATGTGCGCGGCCTGCAAAAGCAGTTCGGGGTGGGAAGCGCCGCCGTCACGGCCCTGGCCAATATTGATGTGGCGATTGCCGAGAACGAGTTCTTTACCCTGCTTGGCCCGTCGGGCTGCGGCAAGACCACGCTGCTACGGCTGATCGCGGGGTTCGACTTTCCCACCGATGGTCAGATTTTGCTGCACGGCGACGATATCGCTCTGCTGCCGCCCTTCAAGCGGCCAATCAACACGGTGTTCCAGAACTACGCGCTGTTTGCACATATGACCGTCGCCCAGAACATTGGCTTTGGCCTGAAAATGCTGGGGACACCCAAGGCCGAAATCGCCGACCGGGTGGCCGAAATGCTGCGCCTGGTGCAAATGGAGAACCTCAAGGACCGCCAGACCTCACAGCTTTCGGGCGGGCAACAGCAGCGCGTCGCCCTGGCGCGCGCCCTGGCCCCGCGTCCAAAGGTCTTGCTGCTGGACGAACCTTTGTCGGCGCTCGACTATAAGCTGCGCAAGGACATGCAGATCGAACTGAAACGCCTGCAGTCCCAGACCGGCATCACCTTTGTCTTTGTGACCCATGATCAGGAAGAAGCCCTGACCATGTCGGATCGCATCGCGGTGATGAGCAAAGGTGCCATCTTGCAGGTCGGCACACCGAATGAAATCTACAATCAGCCGGCGACCCGCTTTGTCGCCGATTTCATTGGCGAATCCAACTTCCTGCCTGCGGTGGTCGATGCGGTGGCGGAGAACACCGCCCAGGTCACCCTGGCGGCTGGTGCCGGATTGCAGGCCAGCGTGACTGCCCCGCCCATGGTCGGGTCCGGTGTCACCGTGGTCGTGCGTCCCGAACACGCCACCCTGCACGAGATTCCGGAACCCGGCGACATCGCCGTCACGGTCACCAATGCGGTGTTTTTTGGCACCGACACCCACTATCACACCGAGTTGGCCGATGGCTCTCCCTTTGTGGTGCGCGAACAGAATGCAGTTGGGGCGACGACGCGCTTTGTGGCAGGTCAAAAGGTCGGCCTGTCAGTTACCCAGGGCGCCGCCCGCATTTTGAGGGATTGAAATGACGAATGCCTCTGAAAACGCTGCGATAATTCGGGCCGCCAGTGTTCGGCGACGCTGGCTGTTGTCGGCACCCGCGCTGATCACGATTTTCTGCGCATCGGTTGGCCCACTGTTGGTCGTACTGCTCTACTCCTTCATGGTGAAAGGCGATTTCGGCGACGTCAAACTCTGGCAGTTCTCGCTGGAGGGGTGGACCAACGTTCTGGTCGAGCGCGACATTTTTGACGGCAATCTGGTCCTCGCCGATGCCAATATCCAGATTTTCTGGCGCTCGATCCGATTGGCGCTGATGACGACGATCCTGGCCTTGGCAGTTGGTTTTCCGACCGCCTACTTCATTGCCACTCGTCCGCCAAAATCACGCGATCTGTGGCTGTTGCTGATCACCATTCCGTTCTGGACCAACCTTCTGGTGCGCACCTTTGCCATCCTTGGTTTTCTCAGCAATCAGGGGTTCATCAACAACACGCTGATCTGGGCCGGGGTAATCGATGAGCCGATCCAGATGCTGTTCACAACCGGCGCGGTTCTGCTGGGGTTGGTCTATGTCTACCTGCCGCTGATGGTACTGCCGATCTATGCCAGTCTTGAAAAGTTCGACTTCTGCTTTGTCGAAGCGGGCTATGACCTCTACGCCAGTCGGTTGCAGGTCTTGCGCCATGTCGTCATTCCGTCCTCCAAGGCCGGGATCATCGCCGGCAGCATCCTCGTCTTCATCCCCGCGATCGGTGCCTATGTAACGCCGCGGGTTCTGGGCGGTGGCAAGAACATGATGATGGGCAATCTAATTGAACTTCAGTTCGGACAGGGTCGAAACTGGCCCCTCGGGGCGGCGCTGTCGATCACGCTATTGCTGATCGTCACCGTGGCACTGGTTTTCTACATTCGGAACGCGTCGCGCGGAGGCTCCCATGGTCACTAGTAAAAAAGTCTTTGCCATCAAATCACAACCCGGCTTTGGCCTGATTGCCGCTACAGTCTTTGTGATGCTCTATCTGCCGATCATTGTGCTGGTGATCTTTGCATTCAATGCCACCTCTTCAATGGGAGTTTGGGGCGGCTTCTCGCTGCGCTGGTTCGAAATGGCTTGGCAGAACGAGAAGATCATCGCAGCAGCGCAGACATCGGTCTATGTCGCCGCCATTGCCGGGCTGACGGCAACCACAATGGCCACCATGGCGGCCATCGCGATGACGCGGACTGCTCCCTATCGCGGCATGACGTTCAAATTTGCAATTCTGAACCAGCCGCTAATGGTGCCCGAAATCGTGACGGCGATTGCCTTGCTGATCGTCTTTGCCCAGATCAGGGTTTGGACCGGCTATTCTGGTCCGGCCTATCTGATTATCGCCCACTCGGCGTTTTGTATCCCCTTCGCCTATCTGCCGATCCGGGCTCGCCTGGAGGGCATGGATCTGACCCTGGAAACAGCGGCCTCCGATCTTTACGCGGGCCCCTGGCAAACCTTTCGCCACGTCACCCTGCCAAACATGTGGCCGGGCATTTTGGCCGGTTTCATGCTGGCCTTCGTGGTGTCGCTCGATGACGTGGTGATCACAGAATTGGTCAAATCTGCCGGGCAAGAGACCCTGCCGACCTACATGCTGGGTCAGTTGCGACGCGACATGACCCCCGAGGTCAACGCCGCTGCCGCATCGCTGCTGCTGCTGTCAGTCCTGCTGATCACCGTTTTCTACATAATAAGTCGCAAGAAAAAATAGCGAGAACCACCAACAAGGAGAGTACAATGACCTTCAAAATGATAGCGAGCGTGTCTACCCTGACACTTATGGCCACAATGGCCCAGGCCGATGGCGATCTGGCCCTGTACAACTGGGGTAACTACACAAGCCCGGAACTTCTGGAAAAATTCGAAGCCGAGACCGGCGTCCATGTGACTGTGACCGACTACGATTCCAACGACACCGCGCTGGCCAAGGTGCGTGCTGGCGGGTCGGGCTTTGACATTGTGGTTCCATCGGCCAACTTCATGCCGATCTGGATTTCAGAGGGGCTGCTGCTGGAATCCCGGCCTGATCAAATGGAAAACTTCTCCAACATGGATCCCCGCTGGGTTGATGTGCCCTGGGATGAAGGACGTCACTATTCGGTGCCGTGGCAATGGGGTACAATCGGCCCGGTGGTTGCGACCAAGTACTACTCGGGTGATGTCAACACCAATGCGATCTGGCTCGACCCGCCAGAGGAGCTGAAAGGCAAGATCAACGTCGCGCCTGAAATGAACGATGTGATGTATGCCGCAATCCGCTATACGGGCGGCGAATGGTGCACCGATGATTTGGCCTTCCTGAAAACCGTCCGCGACCAGCTGGTGGATGCCAAGCAACACTGGTTGTCGATGGATTACGGCATCGAAAAGATGGACAGCCGCGATACGCTGGCGCAATTCTATTACAACGGCGCCTCTTTCCGGGCGCGCGAAATCAACCCCGATATCCAGTATGGTTTTGCCAAGGAAGGCTACAGCATCTTTATGGATAGCGCTGCGATCCTTGCTGACGCGCCCCATCCCGAAGCAGCCAAGCAGTTCCTGAACTTCATCATGGCACCGGAAAATGCCGCGCTGATCTCGAACTTTGCGACCTATTCCAATGGCATCAAAGGCTCCGAAGCCTTCATGCGGCCGGAACTGAAGGAAGCGCCTGAGCTGAATATCCCGGAAGAATTCCAGGCAGCGGGCGGATGGCAGACAACCTGCGCGCCAGAGGTCAACAGTATTTATACCAAAATCTGGACCGACCTGCTGAAGTAACCAAACGACCTGCCTCGGCGAGACCTGGGGCAGGTCCCAACACGGCCCTGTTGGGCCGATATCTTACAGCCTCCAAGAATGTGACCCGAATGCGTGATTTTCAACTGCCCGGCAGATCGCCGGTCTTTGCCACCAATGGCATGTGTGCCACCTCTCACCCGCTGGCGGTGAAAGTCGCCATTGAACTGCTGGAAAGCGGCGGCAATGCCGCGGATGCTGCCATTGCGGCGGCCGTCCTGCTTGGGCTCTGCGAACCACATATGGCCGGGCTCGGCGGGGATTGCTTTGTCTTGCTGAAACCGGCAGGGCAGGAGAAGATTGTCGCATTGAACGGGTCGGGACGGGCGCCCAAGGCAGCGGATGCCGAGGCGATGCGGGCCAAGGGGCTGACCGCCATGCCCGACTGGGGAATTGACACCGTGACCATGCCGGGGGCGGTGGATGCCTTCTGCCGTCTTTCCGATGATTGGGGTCATCTTGGTCTGGAAGCTTCGCTCAGACCCTCCATCCGCTACGCCGAAGAAGGCGTGCCGGTCGGGCCGCGCTCGGCCTTTGATTGGGCAATGCGCACGCGCAAACTGGCGGGAGCCGCGCGACAGGCCTATCTGTTTGATGGTGAACCCCCACGGCTTGGCCAGGTGTTCCGCGCTCCCGGACAGGCCGAATTGTTGCGCCAGGTTGCCGCCAATGGGCGCGCCGGTTTTTACGAGGGAGAAGTTGCCGATGACCTGATCACCTCGCTACAGGCGGCGGGCGGGGTTCACACCCTGGACGATCTGGCTGCGGTCAGCTGTGACTGGAGCGATCCGGTCAGCGGTACCTATAGCGGCATCGAGCTGTGCGAACATCCGCCCAATGGACGGGGGGCCACTGCGATCCTGCTGCTCAACATCCTGTCGCATTTCAACATCGCCGCGCTGGATCCCTACGGCGTTGAGCGCGCCCATCTGGAGGCAGAGGCCACCAAGCTCGCCTATGATGCCTCAAACCGCTTTCTTGCTGACCCGGACCACACCACCAGGCTGGCCCATATGCTGGCCCCGCAGACTGCGGCCAGTCTGGCAGAGCTGATTGACCCGCGCCGGGCGATGGCAGCTGCGGCGCCGCTGACCGAACATGTCCACAAAGATACGGTCTATGTCACGGTCGTTGACAAGGATCGCATGGCGGTGTCGCTGATCTATTCGATCTACAGCGCCTTTGGCTCGGGCCTGTGCAGCAGCAAACATGGGGTGCTGTTCCAGAACCGCGGCGCGGGCTTCAACCTGATCGCGGGGCACCCCAATGAACTTGGCGGCGGCAAGCGTCCTGCCCATACCATAATCCCCGGCATGATCCGCGAGGCCGGAAAGGTCAGCACCAGCTTTGGCGTGATGGGTGGAGCCTATCAACCCTGCGGCCACGCGAGGTTTGTCAGCAATAGGGTCGATTTCGGCATGGGTGTACAGGAAGCCATCGACGGGCCCCGCAGCTTTTCCGGTCCTGACGGAATGCAGATTGAACGCGGCTATGACGATGCGGTGCGGGCCGAACTGGTGGCGCGGGGCCACGACCTGCGCGTCGCTGAAAAACCGCTGGGTGGTGCACAGGCCATCAATATAACGGCAGACGGGCTTTTGATCGGCGGATCTGACCCGCGCAAGGATGGTCTGGCTCTTGGGTATTGACGACGAAATGTAACAAACTTCAATGGGATAACGGAGCTAGATATGGACACCTTAGAGACTACAGGTTTCAATCCTCGCGGCCGCAGGACGCTGACAAAGTTGCTGGCCGGCGCCGCGCTGGCTCTGTTGGCTCTGCCAGCCAGCGCGCAGCAGATTGCCGATACCGTCTTTCACAACGGTGTTGTCTATACGGTCAACGATCAGGCAGATTTCGCCGAGGCCGTCGCCGTCAAGGATGGCCGTATTCTGGCCGTTGGCTCGAACACCGACATTGACGCCCTGATCGGTGACGCCACGCAGCTGGTGGATCTGTCGGGCCGGGTGCTGATGCCGGGTCTGGTGGACGGCCACATGCATCCGATGGGCGGCGGCGCACAGCTGACGGCCTGCAACCTGAACTACGCGCCGCTGTCGGTGGCGGAGGTTCTGGCCAAGATCACCGCCTGTGCCGAGGCAGAGGCAGAGGCAGATCCCACCACTTGGCTGCGGGTGAACGGCTGGTTCCGCCAGGCGATGACACCGGCCGGCGCCGATCTGACTGCGGCGATCCTGGACCAGGTGCCGACCGCACGCCCGATCATTGTCATTGCCACCGACTTTCATTCCATGGCGGCCAACAGTGCCGCCCTGAGCGCCGCCGGCATCACCGGTGATACGCCCAATCCCAGCGATGGTGAGATTATCCGCGATGCCGATGGCCTGGCGACCGGCATCTTTCTGGATGGTGCTATCTGGATGGTCGTCGGCGCAGCGCCCGACTTACCCGCCGATCTGCAGGCCATCAAGAACCGCGCCAATCTGGAGGCCGCGCTTGCTGCTATCCGTGCCCAGGGGGTGACCACCATCCTGGACGCAGCGGCAGGACCCGAAGGCATTGCCCAGTTCAACACCCTGCGCGACGAGGGTCTGCTGACCGTACGGGCGCAATTCGCCCCGGTGGTTTCTGCCGATGAGACTGCCGATCCGGCCGCCGCCGTCGCCAAGGTGATCGCCCTTGGCGACACCTACAACACCACACCGGGCGCGGTGGCACCGGGCCTGTCCGTGCGGACGGCCAAGGTGTTCATGGATGGCGTGATCCAGGCTCCGGCGCTGAATGGCGCGTTGAATGCGCCTTATCTGCACAATACCGGCACCGATGACGCCCCGGTCTTTGAACCAAGCGACAATAGCGGCACGCTTTATGTCAGCGAAGCGCAGCTGACCGGCGTCATGGCGGCTTTTGCCGAGGCCGGGTTGCGGGTGCATCTGCACGCCGATGGCGACGGCGCAGTCACGGTCGCGCTGAACGCGCTGGAGGCCACCCGTGCCCTGCATCCCGATGCCGCATTCCGTCCGGCCTTTGCCCATTGCGAATTGATGGACCCGACAGATTATGCCCGGTTCGCCGAACTGGGCGCACAGCCAGTCCTGTCGATGCAATGGGGCAAGCGGGCACCCGACACCATTGATACTGTTCAAGATTACATCGGACCCGAGCGTTTCGCCTATCTCGAAACAGCGGGCAAGTTCCATGACTCCGGGGCGCGGATCGCCTTTGGCAGCGATTGGCCCGTCGATGCGCTGAACGAATGGTTTGCGATGGAAGTGGCGATTACCCGCGAAAACGACCAGAGCCCCGATCCGGCCTATGCCGGGCGTCTGGGCGACGACCCTGGTCTTGATCTGCCGACCGCCCTGCGGGCCTTTACCATCGACGCGGCCTATTCGCTGGACATGGATCAGGACATTGGCTCGATTGAACCGGGCAAGCTGGCCGACCTCATCGTGATCGACCGCGATCTGTTCCAGATCGATCCCAGCGCCATCAGCGATACCAAAGTGCTGCTGACCATGGTCGGCGGGCAAGAGGTCTATCGCGCCGAAGACTTCCTGGACCAATAAGAAAAAAGGCGGCATCTGACAGGGCATTGGATGCCGCCTCACCCACGCGTCCAGAAGCGCCCAACGGTCGTGCCAAGTGGCGCGTATGTTTTGTTGCGAACCCGAGCACCCGAGCGGTCTAGCTTCCACGATAAGCTGTTCTTGCGGATCAGAGTGGGAAGTCGGCGGCGCGCTGTGGTTTCAACGAAAGCGCTCTTAATCCGGGGCACTTTCGTTTCGCAGGGCCTTCGCGGATTGACCCGTCCAGAGCTTCACATTGCGCCGAAGGCTGCGCGTGTCATCAAATCCTAGCATATGAGCGATAGTGCTCAGGGGCAGATCTGTCGCTCGTATCAATTCCATGGCGCGGGTCTGACGGACCCCGGACAGCAGTTCGCGGTAGCTTGTGCCAGCATCGCTAAGTTTGCGGCGCAGGCTGCGTTCGCTCATCGCCAGTCGGTCGGCGATATCGCTAATCGAGGGTGTCTCAGCCAGTTCCGTGAGCAGAATGCTTTCGATGTGGGTCACGAGTGTATGCTTGAAGCGTTCCTGTTCCATCAGGCTGTTCAGGGCCTCTTCGACGGATTTCAAGGCAAATGGATCCGCAGTGTCCAGCGTAACGCTCAGCGCTTGGGCGCTGAAGATCAGGCGGTTTTCTGATGCGCCAAACAGCGTCGGGCAATTGAAGGCGGTGCGAAAATTCGCGGGGTTGGTGGTCTTGAATGTGAACTCAACCCGCTGCAACGGATTGCCGTGGCGATACAGAAAGCGCGCAATCTGCGCCACATTGGTGAACAGCTCCTGGATCAGGAAACGGAAAATCAGCGAATTCGGATCCCGGGAAGACGCGGTCAGGGCGGTGGTTCCATTGGCTGTTTCGACCAGGTGAAGATCCAGCATACTGCCCGTCAGACGGTGATATTTAGCGCCCAGACGCAGCGCATCCAGCGGGGTCTGACAGGCTAGCAGACCTGCGCTCAGCAATCCTGCGGAAGAAAAATTCTGCTGCCGTCCGACAGCGAGCCCAAGATCGGGATCTTTGGCCAGGCGGATTGCCTCATGGATCAATGACTGGCTCTGATTGAAAGTGACCTGCGGCCGGTTGCCGTCAACCACCATTCGGTAGACAGGGCGCCACAGCGCATTCTGCCCCAGATCAAACCCGCGCTCCCGCATCTCCTGGCTGGTATAGAACAGAACCTGAGGCGGTATTGTTGCCAGATTTTTGATCGTTTCTCTCCCTTTGAGGTCAGGGTATCAGTTTTGCGGCACTCAACAAGACAGTTTCCTGTCCGAAATTGTCCGTTTGTGTGCCGCCGCTGGCCTTTTTCAGCCCGCTCAATCTGGCAATCTTGACCGAATACCTGGCCCCAAACCGATTTCCGAGAGTTTGGGCCCCCTCCCCTCCCTGAGTGAGGGCCGGGAAAATACACAAAAACAGGAAGGTCAATAATGTCGAAGTCAGAAACTACAGTCTGTCTCATTGGTGCGGGCCCCGCAGGCCTTGCGGTGGCGCGTGCGCTGACACTCAAGGGCGTGGAGTTTGATCACTTTGATGCCGGCTCAAAAGTCGGTGGGATCTGGGACATTCAGCGTGACGACACCCCGATGTATGACAGCGCGCATTTCATCTCATCAAAAACCATGTCCGGCTTTGAGGGCTATCCGATGCCCGAAAGTTATCCGGACTATCCGCGTCACGACAAGATCGAAGCCTACATCATGGATTTTGCCAATGCGCATGGTCTGACGGACAACATCCGTTTCAACACCAAAATCACCGATCTCGAGAAACTCGAAGACGGCGCTTGGCGTGTTGCCTTTTCGGATGGCACCTCGAAAGCCTATCTTGGCGTCATCTGCGCAACCGGCACCCAATGGACCCCGCGTATGCCAGAGCTGAAGGGGCAGTTTGATGGCGCGCTACTGCATTCTTCGGTCTATAAATCCCCGGAGATGTTCACCGGCAAGCGCGTGTTGATTGTCGGCGCAGGCAATTCGGGCTGCGACATCGCCTGTGACGCCGCAGCCAATGCCCGTGAGGCCTATATCTCGATGCGCCGCGGTTATTATTTCATTCCCAAGCACATCTTCGGCAAGCCGGCGGATGTTTTTGACAAGGAAAGCCCCAATCTGCCGCTGTGGATCAGCCGCCCGATCATGACCTTCCTGTTGAACAAGCTGGTCGGCGACACCACCAAGCTGGGCCTGCAGAAACCCGACCACAAACTGTTCGAAAGCCATCCGCTGATGAATGCGCAGCTTTTGCACTACCTCCAACATGGGGATATCACGCCGAAGGTGGATATTGATCGTCTGGATGGCAAAGAGGTGCTCTTCAAGGATGGCTCGCGGATCGAAGTCGACCTGATCCTTTGTGCAACCGGATACAGCCAGAAACAGGGCTTTGCGCGGGACTATTTTGACTACAGGGGCGGCCGTCCGCAGATGTTCCTGCAGATCTTCAACCGGCGCCACAAGAACCTCTTTGGCATCAGCCATATCGAGACGAATTCCGGCGCGTTCAAGATGTTCGATCAGATGGCCTTAATGCTCGCCAACTATCTGCGCGACCAGATCGACGGCAAGCCCTCTGTCGCCAAGATGGACAGGCATATCGCCAACAGTGAACCCGATCTGAGCAATGGCATCCGCTTTGTCAAATCGGACCGTCACACCGGCTATGTGAACAGTGACACCTACAAGAAATATCTCGACAAATTGTCACGCAAACTGGGCTGGAAAACCCTGAAGGATGAAGACCTGAAAGGGTTTACCGAGGCGCGTCGCCGCGTGAAACCGATGGGGAAAGCAGCATGAGCAAGTATCGTTACGCAGGTCGCACCGCCATTATCACCGGCGGCGGCGGCGACATCGGGTCCTGTCTGGCGGGCCTGCTGGTCGAACGCAGCATGAATGTCGTGATTGCCGACCGCAATGAACACGCGGCCAATTATGTGGCCCGCGATCTGGGTGATCGCGCGCTGCCCTTTGCCGGCGATCTGGCTGACGAGGCAGAGATGGTGCGCCTGCTTGAAGTGACCGAGGCCCGGTTTGGCGGTCTTGATTTGCTGATCAACGGCATTGCCACCACCACCTCGGAACGGTTCCACAGCCGGTCGCTCGAGAGCATCCGAAGCGAGATCGACATCACCTTGACGGCGCCCTGTATCATGACCCGCCTCGCCGTGCCCTATCTGCAAAAATCCGATGATCCACGTGTCATCACGACGACCTCGCTTGGGGGCATCCAGCCCCTGCGCGAGACCCCAATATATACGGCAGCAAAATTTGGTCTGCGCGGTGCAATGCTGTCGTTTGCATTGGACGAGGAGCTGCACGGCATCAAGGTCGGCACCGTTGCGCCGACGGCAACCGACACCCAGATGCTGCGGCAAGAGGCGCTCGACGATGGCAATGTGCTCAACTTCATCGACACGCCGCAGACCGCGCTCGACGTGGCGCGCACCTTCCTGCGCGTGCTCGAAAAACCACAGCTCGAGGCCTACCCAAAAACAAGCGATTCAATCCTGACACGCCTGGCGATGTTGTTCCCCAACCTGCAGCCGCGTGTGCTGCCGTTTTTTGAACGCAAGGGGCGGC
The DNA here is from genome assembly GCF_000473205.1 of Pseudophaeobacter arcticus DSM 23566. Lineage (NCBI taxonomy): Bacteria > Pseudomonadati > Pseudomonadota > Alphaproteobacteria > Rhodobacterales > Roseobacteraceae > Pseudophaeobacter > Pseudophaeobacter arcticus. The sequence goes on along the minus strand of NZ_AXBF01000004.1, from coordinate 121,939 downwards.
GCGGCATGCGCCGTTATATCGAGGATCTGCGCAAACGCGGGCTGGTACAGGAACAGAATGGCAAGCTGGTCCTGACCCCAAGACCGGAACGCGATGGATGATCCTAAATCAATCTGGGTTCAGCTAAAGTAAGCCGCATCCCCCGCCATATCAGCCGCGACAAAGGAGCATCATGCAAAACCTACCCAACCAACAGGTCCGGCTATATCTCTGGATCGGCATCGCCGGCATCCTTGCGGTGGGGTTCGCCCCCCTGTTTCTGACGGATCTCTACAACGAGGGCCGGGTGCCGCTGTCCTTCATCGGCTTCGGCTTCAGCCTGGAGCTTCTGGGGGTCGGTCTCGGAACGGTGGTCTGCAGCCGGGTGCTGGGCGAGCAGGCCAGTGCGCGGCGGGTGGCTGCGACCCTCATCGCGCTTGCGGTTGTGAATGCTGCGTCGATCTTCGCAGATGAGCTGTTGCAATTGCTGGTCAGGTTTGTCGCCGGGCTGATCGGAGGCGTTCTGGTGGGCGCGACGATTAGCGCAATCGTGCGATCCGCAGCGCCAACCCGCAATTCAGCCATCTATCTGACAGGACAGACCGTCGTGCAATTCGGCATCGCGCTGTTGCTGACCGGGCTGATCTCGCCACGTTTTGGCAGCAATGGAAGCTTTGTCGTGATTGCTCTCTTTGCCCTGGGAGCCCTGCCCTTTACACTTCATCTGCGCCCTGTCGCCCTGTCTCAATCTGCGGAGCAAGACGCAGATTTCGCGCCGCTGCAATGGCATCACTGGACTGCGCTTTTGGTTATCGGCCTTGTGATGGCGAGCCTGTCGTCGGTCGTCTCCTATTCGGAGGTCCATCTTGCCGCACTGGAGCTCCCCCAAGAGCTGGTCGATCTCGCCATCCCGATCGTTCTAATTGGCCAGATTCTGGGCGGTTGTGTTGCCATGGTCTTATCTGGCCGCGTGTCGCATTCCTGGTTGATACCAATCATGATATTGGGGATTTGTGCGTCAATGATTGCATTAGGAATCACAACCAAAGCGCCTCAGCTACTCTTGCTTTATGCGGCAGTTGGTTTTGGCTGGATGTTCCTTGGCCCGTTCTTTGTCGGCTGGCTGCTGGCACTGGACCCAACCTACTCCGTCGCGCGGCTATTTGCTGCTGCACAATTGCTGGGCATCGCGGTCGGGCCGCTTGCCGTCGGCGCGGTCGATGGTTCGGTTAAACTCACAACATCGCTTGCAGGTGCAGCCACGTTGGCAGCGATTGTCTTTTTCTTTCTGGTCTCGCTACGGGCCCAACAACAAACGACGCCGGAGCACTCTCGCATGTAAGAATCCCGGTTGTCACGGAACGGCATTGCCAATTTGAGACGTTCGGATCTTATCCAAACTCGCATCTCGGCAGCCCTCTTGTGCAGTGGGTAAGCCGCGCGCAACCCCTTCATCGGATCAAGCAGAGGGTTCTCATCCGTCAGGATTGCCTGAATGAAGTCTTCAGACAGCGTTCCTGCCAGAAGAGCCGAGAATACCCCACTTGCCGGATCGGGAGATGTCCCGGCGGCTGGGCGTGAGCACGCATTGCCTTTACAAGTGGATGCAGCCGTTCGCCGAACCGGCTTCGAAAGCTGGCTGCATGGCGGCGGAACTGGCTGCCGCATTACCTTGGCTGCTTCTGTTCTGGTTTTGGCAGGCCATGGATGGGTGAAAACGGTGCAGTTATTTGACTTTGGACAAAGACAAACTGCGGCAACTTGCACACAGACGACTTTGTCCAAAGAATCAATTCTCCCATTGGAAAGAAGTATGTTTGATAGCCCCACCAAAAGCCCGGGCCATGTGCCACCCAAGCCAAGGGCCAGGTCGCGCTGCGTTGGGCTGTGGACTTACTTCAGGCTGTTTCGAAATGATATTCTGTCGGCCCAGCCTGCGCATCTCTACCGCGCTTGGATGGCTGAATTTCGCACACCGTTCTTTCGCTCGTTTATGTGCAATGACCCCGAACTGGTCGATCTGGTGCTGAAGCAGCGCCCGGCGGATTTCCCCAAGTCGGAACGCATCCGCGTCGGGTTGAAGCCGCTTTTGGGCGAGTCGATCTTCATCTCAAACGGGGCGCTGTGGGAGCACCAGCGGCGGATCATCGACCCGGCCTTCGAGGGCGGGCGGCTGCGCGGCATCTTCCCCGCGATGTGGGACAGTGGCGTTGCGGCGGTGGACCGGCTAACCCCGCTGGTCGGCGCCGCGCCAGTCGAGATCGAGGCCCAGTGCAGCCATGTAGCCATGGACGTGATCTTTCGCACGCTGTTTTCGGTGCCGATCACGCATGAGGTGGCCCATGCCGCCTTCGAAACCTTTCGCGACTATCAAAAGAGCCAGCCCGTCGCCACCGTCGCAGCCTTGTTGCCACGCCCGAAGTGGTGGCCGCGCCTGCAATCGCGCACGGCCCGCGCGACGGCGGCAACCATCCGCAGCCTGATTGCACAGCTTGTCGACGACCGTGCCAAGGCCATCGCAGCCGGTATTGCACCGGACGATCTGGCGACCAAGATCATGACCACACCTGACCCAGAGACCGGCGAAACCTTCACGCGTGAGGAGATGATCGACCAAGTGGCGATCTTCTTCCTGGCGGGGCACGAAACCTCGGCCGCCGCGCTGTCCTGGGCGCTCTACTTGCTGGCGCTATATCCCGAGTGGCAGGACAAGCTGGCAGCAGAGGCACAGGCGCATATGGATCCGGAGAAGATCTATTTCTCGACTCTGTCGAAACTGCGCCTGTCGCGGGCGGTGTTCCGTGAAGCGATGCGGCTTTACCCGCCGGTGCCGATGTTCGTACGTGAGGCCGCCTGCCCGGAGCGGTTTCGCAGCCGCAAGGTCCGGCCCGGCGCGCAGGTCATCCTCAGCCCCTGGCACCTGCATCGCCATGAACGGCTGTGGGATCACCCCGACGACTTTGATCCGGGCCGGTTCGACACACCGAACGGCAAGGAGTGTTTGCGCAATGCCTATATCCCGTTTTCCGCCGGCGCGCGGGTCTGCCCCGGCTCGGCCTTTGCGATGGCCGAAGGGCCACTGATCCTGTCGATGCTGGTGCGGGCCTTTCGTTTTGACACCATCCCAGGCCACGAGCCGGTCCCCGAGGCGCATCTGACAGTGCGCTCGGCCACCGGCATTCCCTTGCGCCTGACCCCGCGCACAGCCCCACAGAAGGAGCCTTCCGCATGACCGCCCCCGCCGGAACACGACCCAGGGCCTGGCCCTATTGGCTGACCCTCAGCTTCGTGCCGTTGATCGGTATCGCCGTCACGCAGGGTGGCTGGGCCATCGCGCTGGTGCCCTTCTACGGCTGGGTGCTGATGCCTCTGTTGGATACGGTTTTTGGCAAGGACCTGCGCAATCCCGACCCGAACACGCCCGAGGAAGACCTGTCCTGGTTTCGCCTGCTGACCATGATCTGGTTCCCGATCCAGTTCTGCATGCTGTTCGGGACGCTTTACTACCTCACCCATGTCGCCAGCTATTCCACCGCCGAGACGCTTGCCATCATGTTCGCCATTGGCGTGACCACCGGCACGGTTGGGATCGTCTATGCCCATGAGTTGTTTCACAAATCCAACTGGTTGGAACGCAACCTTGGCGATCTGTTGATGGCGCTGGTGCTCTATGGCCATTTCCGCACCGAACATCTGCTGGTGCATCACCCCTGGGTCGGCACCCCGCGCGATACAGTGACCGCGCGTTATAACGAAGGCTTTTTGCGCGCCTTTCCCCGCGTGTTGTGGCAGGGGCCGGGTTCGGCCTGGTGGGCGGAACAGGCCAAGCTGGCGCGGGCGGGGCGGTCGCCCTGGCACCGTTCCAACCCGATCTGGAAATACCTCGCCCTGCAGGCCGCGTTTCTGGCCCTGGCCTTTGTGATCGGCAGCTGGGCCGGGGTCGGACTGTTTGCATTCCAGGCCCTCGTCGCCATCTGGCAACTGGAACTGACCAACTACGTCGAGCACTACGGGTTGACGCGCAAATATCTGGGCGATGGCCGCTACGAGCCGGTCAAGGCGCATCACAGCTGGGATTCGGCGCATCGGATCTCGGGGCTGTTGCTGATCAATCTGCAGCGCCATGCGGACCACCATTTGCATCCAATGCGGCGGTTTCCGCTGTTGCAGGTCTATGACCCGGCCGAGGTGCCGATGCTGCCCACGGGATATCCGCCGATGACCTTCCTCGCCATGTTTCCCCCGGTCTGGCGGCGCCTGTTCAACCCAAAGGTCCGCGACTGGCGGCGGCGCTACTATCCCGAAATCACCGACTGGACACCCTATAAGAACGGCACGCTACCACCGCCACATGGCGCGGCCTGACGGCGCATGAGCAGCGATCCGCTATGCTTGTTGCCACTCAGGGCAGGCCGTCGCGCCGATTGTCGCTGCGGGTAGGCCCGCGCGGGTCATCGCCGGGAGGTTTCCTGTCCGGGCGATTGCAGGGCTTTTTCGAACCTTGGGAACAGCACCTCGTTCTCAAGGTATCTGTGTTCGTCGAGGTCTTCGGCCAGTTTGCCAAGCCCGGCGTAAAGACTGCGCCAGGATTTGCAGGCGGTGCGTGGCAGGCGGAACCCGTGGGTCATCGCCGCGATTCGGTTCAGCGCAGTTTCTTGCTCGGCGTGATCATTGCGCAAGCGGGCGAAGGTTTCCCGCATCTGCCCGAGCTTTCCTTCGTTCAGCGCAAGAAAGACAACTGCCTCTTCCTCGTGAATATGTGGCTCGAGGTGCCGGGCGACCGATTGCAGGGCCTGGGTCAGCCCATGCGGCGCGTCGATATCATCCGCATGTTTCGTTTCCACTTTCCGCGCCAACCTGACCAGTTCCGGCATTTCCTGCCTGTGGGCCTGAAGAAAGCGTTCCTGAATATAGTTTATCAGGGTCGGCGTCGACATTTCGGAATCGGGAGTCAGCATTCAAACCTCATCTGCAATGGCGGCGCCTGGCCCGGCGACCGTTCGGCACCAGTCAAGGATCGCCGCCGCATCGGGGGGCAGGATGGTTTCCATCCCGGCGGCAAAGCGTTCAAAGGCGGGGCGGTGGGTATCGGTCAGCCCGGTCAGCACTGGCACCCCGCGGGCAAGCGCCCCGGCCATCAACGACCGAAATCCGCGCCCTTCGGACTCGCTCAAGCCAAATTTGTTCAACACGACCAGATCGGCGCCCTCATCGGCCATGCGCGCGGTGGCAAGCCCCACCGCGTATTCCAGCGCACCGGCATCCATCCGGCAGGCAGTCGATCCGGCGCCAAGGTCCTGGGTAATCCGTATCACCGGCCCGTCGGGCACCAGCCACAGGTCGCTGTTGCAATGTGGGTTTGCGCCGGTGAATTCGTAGGCCCGAAGGGCACCAACAACCCTGACCCCCTCTGTCCGAAGCTGCGCCACAACCGCGCCTAGCAGACGGTCGGTTTCTCCGCGCTCTTTCGCCGAAACGGTCGCAAGTGGCATGGTTCCTCTCCCTCAGCCCTGTTCGAAGCGCGGGAACAGCACGTCGTTTTCCAGCGCAATATGCGCCGTCAGATCATCGAGAAGCTTTTGCGTCCCGGCATAAAGCGCGCGCCACGATCCACAGGCGTGATCCGGGGGCGTCAAGTTGCTGGTCATGTCCCGGATTTTCTGGATGCCTTCGGCGTGATCGTCGTGGTCTGCCCGCATCACCGCTATCGGATGTTCGATCCCGGGCCTGCCCCGGGCGCGCATCGCCGGGAAGAGGATCATTTCTTCCTTCGCCATGTGGTCTTCCATCTCGTGGAGAAGGATGGTCAAGGCCTCCGCCAGACCTTTCGGGGATTGTGGATCTTCCGCATGGGCCATCCTGACTTTTTCGGCGAGTTGGATCAGGCTCGGCAGTTCGGACCGGTGGGTCTCATGGTAGCGTGACAGGATGTGATCAATCAGGGCGTCTGTCTCGTTAGGGACACCGACGGGTGTGTCTGTCATGGCAAAGTTTCCAGGATTGAGGATTCTTTCAGCGATTGGTATTTGATTTACGCATTACACCTCTGTAATGCGCATTGTAAATACCAAATTGGGGATTCATCTGTTGCGCCTTACGTCTTTCACAGATTTCGGATTGCGTGTTCTCATGCGGATGGCGGGCGAGCCGGATCGACCCTTCACCACCGCTGAGCTGGCCACGGAATTCGCAATTTCGCGCAATCATCTTGCGAAGGTTATGTCGAGCCTATCTGCGGCAGGGTATTTAGAGACACGCCGCGGCAGCGGCGGGGGAGCGCTGCTTGCCCGCTCTCCCGATAGGATCCGCCTTGGCGACGTCGTGGCGCTGCTTGAGGCCGACCAAGCCTTGGTGGAGTGCTTTCTTCCCAACGGCAATACCTGCACGCTGACACCGCATTGTCGGCTAAAGTCCCGTCTGGGCCAGGCAGAAGTCGCATTTTATGACGAGCTCAATCGAAGCACCCTTGCAGACTGTATTTATATCCCATCAGAAGCTTGACTTCAGGCGACGGGAGTGGGCAAAACATGGTGGTCAAGCGGCCACCTTTGAAATGGTTAGCCTTCCGTCAAGAACAGCAACCCGCGTAACGGCAACACGATGAGCCCCCCTGCGGTGGCCATCTCATTCGGCGGCGTTTTCCCATGCGCGTTTTCCCGATATCATCGACGCAACCCTCTGCTCGGGACGATGAAACCGCGAGGCCGTTTCGGTATCGGCAGCTATAGTCCTGAAGCGCGTCGAAGGTATTGGAGAGGTCGGAGAGGTCGGAACAGAGATCCTGACACCGGGCTTTGACGCGTCAGACCGCTTCACATATCTCCTCAGCTGGAAAACCGGCTAATCTCAAGTCGAGGGCGTTTCAGGCGCGCAGGTCACGAGTTCTACAACAATGCCATGCCAACTAGTCCTCACCTTTACTACATACCGACCGTATGGTATGTAACGCCTATGACAAGACCAACCAAAACCTCCCCCCAGCGCGGGGACGCCCGCACCCGCCTTTTGGAGGCCGCCCGCGACGGGATCCGCCAGAAGGGGTTCGCCGCAACCTCCGTTGATGACCTGTGCCAATCGGCAGAGGTCACCAAGGGCGCGTTTTTCCATCATTTCAAGACAAAGGAAGCGCTTGGGGTGGCGGCAGCAGAATACTGGGCCGAGACGACCAGCGCCCTGTTCGCAGAAGCGCCCTATCACCAGCCGGACGATCCGCTCGACCGCATTCTGGCCTATCTCGAATTCCGCCGGGCAATCATTGCTGGGGAGACCTACGAATATACCTGCCTTGTCGGTACAATGACGCAGGAGGTCCACGACACTGCCCCTGCAATCCGGGAGGCCTGCGCCGAGAGCATCTTCGACCATGCCGCCACACTGGAGGCAGACATCCGGGCGGCGCGCACGCAGCGCGGGATTGATGCAGACTGGACCGCTGAAAGCCTCGCCCGGCACACACAGGCGGTTCTACAGGGCGGCTTTATCCTGGCCAAGGCGGCCGACAACCCCGAGCTCGCGCGCGAGAGCGTCGATCACCTGATCCGCTATGTGCGGGGGCTCTTCGGCCTTGATGCCAACCTGACCACGACACCAGCAAAGGAGACCTGAACAATGGAGCATGCAGCCAAAGTGCGGACCTGCCTGTGGTTCGAAACGGGCGGCATTGAAGCAGCCCACGAATACGTAAAACTGGTTCCAAACAGCCGGATCGACTCGGTCCGCGAGAATGGCCAGCCCAATGATCCAATGATTGTCGAATTCACGCTGGCCGGAGCACCGATGATGATCCTGACGGCCGGACCGCACCACAAATTGACCCCCGCCGCCTCGATCAGCGTGTTGACCGAAGATCAGGACGAGACGGACCGGCTTTGGAATGTGCTGACCGCAAACGGCGGTGCGCCGGGGCATTGCGCGTGGCTGGTAGATCGCTTCGGTGTCTCCTGGCAGATCGTGCCGAAGCGGTTGCCGGACCTCTTGGCCAGTGACGATCCCGCGATTGTGGGGCGCGTGACTTCTGCCATGATGCAGATGGGCAAGATCGACATCGCGGCGCTTGAGGCTGCGGCGGCAAGGGAGGAGCCGCATGGCTGAGACAACCGAGATCGCCTGTTCCTGCGGACGGACCCGGCTTGAGGTGCGCGGCAAACCCATCGACAGCGTCGAATGCTGCTGCTCATCGTGCCGTGAAGCTGCTGCGCGGATGCAGCGCCTTGACGGCGCGCCGCAGGTCCTGACGGATCATGGCAGCACCCCGTTCGTCATGTATCGCAAGGATCGCGTACGGTGTCTTGGCGGTGCCGCTGCGCTGAAGACCTTCCGGCTGTCCCCCGAACACGCGACCAAGCGCGCCATCGCCACTTGCTGCAACACGCCGGTCTATCTGGAGTTCAAGGGCGGACACTGGCTGAGCCTTTATGGCGGGCTGTGGCCAGAGGGCACGATGCCCGCGCCGACGATGCGCACGATGGCCTCGGACCTGCCTGAGGGAGCCGTGCTACCCGACGACATCCCGAATGCGAAGACACAGAACTTGCGCTTTTTCGCCAGGCTCTTTGGGGCCTGGGTCGCCATGGGGTTCCGCAATCCGAAGACGCCAGTCACAGGAGAGATCAATGTCTGACGCCAATGAGAAGATCGAGATCGAGAGCATCACTTCACCCGGTCGACCCCAGCGCGTGAACAAAGACAAGTACACAGCGATGCGCGACGCGTTCCTGCCGGTGCTGCCGGGCGAAGCCCCCGGGCTAACGGTCGCCGAGGCAAAGGCCGCCCTGTTACCAGCCCTGTCGCATGACCTGTTTCCGGGGGGTGAAAAAGCGGGCTGGTGGCTGAAGGCCGTACAGCTTGATCTGGAAGCCAAGGGCGTGATCAAGCGTGGTGGCACGGGGCCGGTTCGGCTGTTCAGGACGGGAACACCGAAATAGCACCGCTGCGGAAACAGGTTTTGACGCAGTTGCCATGACCTCAGGTTTGGGTGTCATGTGAGAGACGGCTGCGCAACTTACGTTCGGGAGGTGGACATGCACGAAACTATAACGATCTGGACCCTCGACTGGGTGCCAATGACCAATGGCCCCGCCGGCTTCGTGCGCGACCTGCGGCTTAGGTGGGCCTGCGAGGAGGCGGGCTTTCCCTATTCCGTCCGAACCGTGCCATTGGGGGAAGGTGGTCCAGTCCACCTTGCCCGTCAGCCATTCGGACAGGTTCCCTTCATGTCGGACGGTGATCTCCATATGTTCGAGAGTGGGGCCTGTGTTTTGCATCTGGCGGAAAAGAGCGAAACGCTGATGCCGCGTGATCCGCAAGCGCGGGCCGACACCCTTCAGTGGCTCTTTGCCGCTCTCAACTCCATCGAGATGGTCTCCGTTCCCTGGTGGTTCCTTGAGGTGACGGGCGCGACAGAGAACGGATTGACCGGCTGGTTGGAAAGTCGTCTGGCCCATATGGAACGCACCCTGAAGGAGCGCGACTGGCTTGCTGCTGGTCGTTTCACCATCGCAGACCTGATGATGACGGACGTCCTGCGCGCACCAAAGCTCCGCGCCTTCAGAGATCGGCCTGCAACGGAAGCCTATGTGGCAAGGATCATGGATCGGCCCGCTTTCAAGAAAGCCCATGCCGATCAAATGGCGCATTTTGAGGCTGCCGATGCCGCTCGGGGCCTGGGCGAAAGCTGATCCTCTCGATTTGCTTGCCTGCTGGTCGACAACCCATATTGCCCGCCAAAGCGGTCATGGGTTGCCCTGCCGAAACCTGAAGGTTTAACGCCTTCCAGACCTCGGATGCCGCGCCGCATCCTGTGATATGTTGCCTGCGTCAACGTCGGGTTGTCGTTGTGGGGGGGCATGGCGGATCGCTGGACCCGTCATGGAAACGCCAGCAGATGCGGAGCGATTAACACTCACTGTGCATCTGTGACATCTGTTGATAGCCCTTCCGCGCTATGATCTCCCTCGTGTTTCTGAAGAAGATTTACGCTCCGATAGTCAAATAACAAACGAAGATACCGGGCCTCTAGTGGCTCGCTTGCTTCACGGCTATTTCCAATTCTCAAGCCAGCTCGCCATGTACGCTGTCTCGAAGCGCGGCCGGCGGATGAAACCGGCCCCGCCAGCGGTGCTACAAGCCTGCGCCATCAAATTTCTGCGGGGACAGACTGTCGATATCAACACCGTCGAGGCAGCGCACGTTGATGGCGCGCATTTCAACACCGTCCGGGCCCACGCCCCTGCCGAATGATTTCACTCCACAGGTTTTGCAGAATTCATGATGTATGTTGCGGGAACCAAACTGGTAATCGGTCAGGTTCTCTGCCCCTTTCAACAGGGTGAATTTTTCCTTCGGGGCAAACCCGAGGATCGTACCCTGACGGCGGCAGATGGAACAGTTGCAGGTCACAACCTGATCCAGTGTCAATGTCACCTCGTATGCCACCGCACCGCAGTGGCAGCTTCCGTGATAGGTTTGTTCGCTCATCTTCTTTTCCCTTTGTTGTTCTGGGTCGAGACGCGGTCAGATGTCCAGACCCTGACCGGTTTCGAGGAAGGACTTCATGCTGGACAGGACAATCGGCCAGCCCTCGCTGATCCCTTTCAACATGCCGCTGCCAGGTTGCAATTCGTCATGCGAGACGGTCAGTTTGACCATGTCGCCCTGGGGTTCGATGTCATATGTGACCCGGCTGTACTGGTCAGGGTCGTCCTTCTGGCTTTCGTTCGCCCAACTGATCACCAGCCGCCTGGGCGGGTCGCTTTCGATGACTTTGCCGACCAACTCGACGGTGCGGGTCTCCTTGACCTTGACGTGCTGCCAATCGGAACCGGGCCGCCAATCGTCCGAGACGTTCTCGTGGTTCCAGTACCGACGGGAAACCTCTGGTCTTGTGATCGCCTCGAACACCTTTTCGGGCGTTGTGCGGATAAAGGTCACATAGATGAAGCTGGCGGATTTGTCGGTCATTTCCCGTTCCTTTCAAGTTCCTGTTTGAGGTCGTGGAGAAGGCCCAGGCGGCCTTCCTCGAATTTCCGGATCCAACGCGCGTAAACCTCGTAGAGCGGAACCGGGTTGATGAAATGCAGCTTCTCGCGCCCGCGACGGATGGTGCTGATCAGATTGGCCTCTTCAAGAAGACCCAGATGCTGGGCCACGGATTGGCGCTTCATATCCATGGACGTGCAGAGCTGCCCGAGTGTCTGGCCGTTTCTGTCGCAAAGCCGGTCGAGCAACCGCCTGCGGTTTGGATCGGCCAGCGCCTTGAACACCTTGTCGTCAGCCATTCGAATCTCCCTGCGTGATGGAGATAAAATATGCAGGCATTTACCTGCATGTCAAGATATGCAGGTAAATGCCTTCTCAAAGCGGGATGCTCTACACTGGATCAGCACCCTCTTCGGCTCAGGGCGATGCGGCATGACGCTGCGCCCAATCGAGCGAACATGCTGGCTTTGCACGGCCCGCTCCCTGCGCCGCATTGGTGCTTGTTGCTGATGTAGCGCGCCGACCTAAATGCACGGACATTTTGCGATGTAGCCAACCGGTGTTGTCACATTAACTCTCCCAGTCTGCGAGATGGGGTGCCGATAGGACATCAAGCGACGTTAGCGGCGGATTTCCACGCCTCGAAAGCTTCGAGCCGAAGGTAGCGTATGGTTAAGAGTGGAACGACGGTGGGCTGGGACGGAGAAGGAATTTCGGGTTGCTGACTGCATGAAGACGAAGCACTGCAATCCAGACCAATGAACCAACAACCACAGGTCTGCTAACGTGACAACACCCTAGACAATTACGAATGCATGGGGTAAAACTACCTATGATTGTGATGTCAAGCAACGTCCTAAATGGAGGTTCTTACGTCTTGCCCCACTTGGATGAGCCTGACCGGACCGCCAAGACCCAGTGGTTGTTTATCATGATTACAACGGCAGTAGAGATCCTTGGTAGCTCATTTCGTGCTCACGCCGCCCCTTCGTGCGTAGGGCTGATGGTACCGGACCGATGCGATTGGCCTGTACCGAAGACTGTTGTTCAGATCAGGGGCCGCCAATCCTCGACCCAAAAAGCGGCGATACCTTTATCGGGATCGTGCCGATGCCAGCCAACCACCTCGCTTCGTTACCATAGAGAGTCCTGGCGGTCATTGCCACTATCGGAGTTGCGGTATTGCTAAAGCACTTTTTTCTCGATTATTTCCGACGCGCCAAGGCAAAGGAACTGCTTCGAGGCGACGAAAGCCGCCTTGCATCCCTGCTTGATTCCGTTCCTGACGGGGTTGTTGTCGTGGACCACGCAGGCACGATTGAATGGGTAAACAAGCAGACGATCGAGCTGTTCGGGTATGAATACGATGAAATCCTTGGAATGCCCGTCGAAACACTGCTGCCAAAACGTTACCGCACGGACCATGTGGCGCATCGCGACGGCTACACAAATGCACCAAGAGTGCGCAACATGGGTGAAGAACTGGAGCTACTTGGGCGGAAAAAGACCGGCGACGAATTTCCAATTGCCGTCAGCCTCAGCCCCGTCAGTATCGATCAGGGGCAACGGGTCATTGCATCGGTCCGCGATATTACGGCGCAGCGTGATGACATGCGGCGTATTCGCGATCTCAATAAGCGCTTGAGCACATTGCTGAACGACGCGCCGGATGGCGTGATCGTCGCGGGGGCCGATGGGCGGATCACAAGCGTTAACATCCAGGCAGAGCTGCTGTTCGGCTATGATCGGGCAGATTTGTTGGGCCAAAAGGTGGAAATGCTGTTGCCGAAACCGCTGCGCGAGCGCCACGTTGGCTTTCGTTCGGATTTTGCGACAGCGCCGCGCAAACGCTCAATGGGTGCAGGTCTCGACTTATTCGGGTTGCATAAGGACGGCACGGAAATACCGGTGCTGGTCAGCCTTAGCCCGGTCGACACCGATGACGGCAGCCAGGTCATTGCTGCGGTCCGTGACATGACCGGTCAGAAGCGAAATGAAAGTCATATCGCCGAATTAAACGCCCGCCTACAGCGCGACAATAATGAACTGACCGTCGTCAATCGCGAATTGCAAGCCTTCAGCGCCTCTGTGTCACATGACCTGCGAAGCCCACTTCGTGCGATTGACGGTTTTAGCAACGCGTTGTTGGAGGATTATGCCGAGGTACTGGACGAAACCGGCCAGGACTACCTGTCCCGCGTTCGATCCGGTGCACAACGCATGGGCCTTCTGATCGATGATATGCTTAAGCTTTCAAGTATATCGCGCGCAGATTTGAACCTGCAGGAGGTCGATCTTTCCGCTCTCGCGCGACACATCGCAGACGAGTTGAAAAAGAACGAACCACAGCGCGACGTCGAATTCATCATTGCCGATGATATGCTTGCTATTGCCGACCGGAATTTGCTGAACATCGCGCTGACCAACCTGATTGGAAATGCATTCAAGTTCACGCGAGACCGAGTGCCAGGATCAATTGAGTTCGGCACGAAGGACGAGAATGGAACACCCGTATTCTTCATACGTGACAACGGCGCAGGGTTTGAAATGGCCCATGCGGAACAGATATTCGATGCGTTCAAGCGCTTGCACGATGCTCGGGAATTTCCTGGCAACGGCGTTGGCCTGGCCACCGTTCAGCGGGTGATCCATAAACACGGCGGGCGCATCTGGACAAACGCAATCGTGGGACAGGGCGCCGAGTTCCTTTTCACATTGGAAAGTGAAGCAGCCACATGAACGACAGAGTCATCCTTTTGGTCGAAGACAATCCAGACGACGAGGCACTTACACGTCGTGCCTTGACCAAAAATAACATTCTGAATGAATTGGTCGTTGCGACAGATGGCGCCATGGCGCTGGACTACCTGTTTGGCACCGGAACCTTCGCAACGCGCAATACGGACGAGGCTCCCAGCCTTGTGCTATTGGACCTTAATTTACCAAAAATTGATGGGATAGAGGTACTACGGCGTATGCGTGCGGATGACCGAACCAAACAGATTCCCGTTGTCATGTTGACGACTTCGAAGCAGGATGAAGATATCGCGATGAGCTACAGCCATGGTGCCAACAGCTACGTGTGCAAGCCAGTCGATTTTACCGAATTCGTCGAGGCTGCGCGACAAATTGGTTTGTACTGGCTTATGATCAATCGCCAAGCCCCTAAAAGGGGAGGATAGATTGGAAGACGTCGAAACAACTGATAAACTGCGAGTCTTGGTAGTTGAAGACGTCGACGACGATCTGCAGCTATGCCTGCGCGAGATGCGTCGCAATGGATTCACGCCGGACTATGAGTGTGTCGACAATGCCAAAGCCTTCCTTGGCGCCCTTTCAAAGGGCAAATGGGATGTAATTCTCTGCGATTTTTCTATGCCCGCCTTTTCCGGGAGCGAGGCGCTTTCCCTCAGCCGCAGCCAAAGTCCGGACGTTCCGTTCATCTTTGTCTCCGGTACCATAGGTGAGGAAAACGCAGTGGCCGCATTGCAGGAAGGTGCGCAAGACTACGTCCTCAAGCAAGATCTGGGACGCCTGACGCCAGCGATCCGGCGGGCCTTGCGTTTTGCCGAAGAGCGGCGCGCGCGCTTAAAGGTGGAACAGCAGCTTCGCCAATCCCAGAAGATGGAGATTGTTGGACAGCTTACGGGCGGTATCGCGCATGATTTCAATAACATGCTTACGATTGTATTGGGCAATCTGGAACTGCTCGAACTAGAGTGTCGGCTGTCGCCGGAGCAGCAGCAATTGGTACAACAAGCCATGGAAGCGGGCCAGCGCGGGACCAAACTGGTCAAGAGCCTGTCTGCATTTGCTCGGCGTCAGGTGTTGCAACCCCAGCAGTATGACCTGAACGCAGGCGTTTCGGGTGCTATGCCACTGCTGGAACGTGCGATCGGCGCGCATATCGAAATCCAGCTGCGTCAGTCTCGTGATCTTTGGACCTGCGTGCTGGATCCCACTCAATTCATATCAGCGGTAACCAACTTGGCAATCAATGCGCGTGATGCAATGCCCGGTGGCGGTGTGCTGGAGATTGTGAGTTCGAATGTGCGGATCACGCCCCAGGAGTCCCTAAACGCAAAGGGTATTTCCCCGGGAGAATATGTTTGTCTGTCGGTGACGGATAGCGGGACCGGCATGACAGCGCTGACAAAAGAACAGGCTATCGAGCCGTTCTTTACGACCAAGCGAGTCGGTCAGGGGACCGGGCTCGGGCTGAGCATGGTTTATGGCTTTGTCAGCCAATCAGGCGGGGATATCGAGATTGAAAGCGAGGTTGGCCAGGGCACATCAGTGAACCTCTATTTCCCGCGCAATGTGATCGGGACCACTGCCAGCAACCCTGAGGATCGAGAAACTCCGGCACAGACCTCGCGACGGTTGCGTGTATTGGTCGTCGAGGATGAACCAATGGTGCTCAGCCTGGCCGAACGCGCTTTGCAAGCACTTCAGCACGAAGTGATCACCGCCGAAGACGGGCCTCAGGCGTTGCAGCAATTGCAAGCCGACAACAAAATCGACCTTCTGTTCACGGACTTAGTCATGCCTAACGGTATGCTTGGAGTAGAACTGGCCCGCTTGGCATTGGAGTTGCAGCCAGAGTTGAAGGTTCTCTTCACTTCCGGAAACCCTGCCATGCTGCCAAGCGATTTACGCGAAGAAATGTCACGAATGGGCCCAATTTTACACAAGCCCTGGACCAGGGCAGATTTGAAAAAAGCACTCATTGCGGCATTGCCAGGTTGATCACGGCGTTCCGTCGGAATTGGCGGTATCATGAAATCGGTGCCGACAATGTGACGCCTGGACAATGCGACGCCTGAAGGGCTTTTGTTATCCCGTTCAAGCACTATCGCTTTTCGCGTGACATCATCCTCTGTGCGGTGCGGTGGTATCTGCGCTATCCGCTGTCATATCGGGATTTCGTCGACCTGCCAGCGGAGCGCGGGATCACCGCTGGTCGGTCCACCATGTATCGCTGGGTGATCAGGTTTGGCCCCGAACTGACCAAGCGAACCGAGAGACATCTGCGTCGGGCAAGCGTCGATTGGCACCTGCCTTCTCGGCAGATCACGTTATGATCGCCTGCCGGATGACCGCTTTCAACATCGGACACCGATTTGGCCAAACAAAATTACACTTGCAATCAGCTATCTGTTCACCGGAGCAAATGCCTGCTGGATAACCCCTGACAACTCGCGTGCTGAGGCGCGCAAGGATGCACCGCGTGGATACGACGTGATTGCCAGTCTTGGAAGTCTCGGCAGTCCCGCGCTGTTTGCGACGATGGACAGATCGGATGGCACAAGGCTCTTTAACCCCGCGCTGACGGATATGTCGCTTCGGACAGTTGCCATCGTGGCATTGATGTCACCGTTTTCAAAGAGGGTCCGCCAAGACAACTCAGCCTCTTCCAGCGCGGTGTGGACACTTGACCGGAACGCACAGGTCATCGTCAGCCCCAACGCAGCTGAACACGATATTTGCACCTTTTGCGGCCTCGGCCGGTGTCGTTGCCGAGGTGCCGCCAAATTGCTTTACCCAGGCCTCGGCCTTTGCAGCCGATCTGTTAAAAACAGTAACGTCGTGACCGGCTTTGGCGAGATGCCCGGCCATCGGGTAGCCCATGACACCCAATCCGATCCATGCAACCTTTGTCATTGTGCGGCTTCCCCCATTCTTGATGACATTTCAGGCCAGATATCCCGTAAAAAAACGGTCAGATCACTGGCCGCGCCCTTGGTTTTCAGTTGAAAAAGAAGCGTGCTGACGAAGCCACGGTGGTAGGTCGCGTGGTTTACGAAATGCAGCAGGATGTCCTCACGGCTCATCCGGCCTTCGCCGCCGCCGACGAACTCGAAAGAGATCACTTCAGCCAGCTCCGTTTCAGTCCATCGCCGGGCGAGCGCGACGTAGTGGTCGTTCATCGCGCGAAGCCGCCCGGCCACCGCGTCGAACGGCAAAACCGTATCGCGATGCCGCGCTGTATGTGGATGTGACTTGCCTTCGATATGCGCCTTGAAAATCTCAGCAACGACAAGCGTATGATCGAAGGTGCCGGTGATGGATTTGAACAACGCATCGCGGGGCGCAGACAATTCCGCCTCGGAAAGCTGTTCTGCATTTCTGAGCATCACATCATCGGCCCAGGCCGTATAGGCTGTCATGCGGTGGACGAGGGAAAGATCGGGCATAAAAAACTCCTTGATGGCAAGGATTTCGCATGCCCATAATGCTCCGAGCAAGAAATACATTGACCTCGGAGCAATATAGTCATGAAGCCGTATATTGATATCGCTGACGGGATCGCCGCACGGATCGCGAGCGGTGAATTGCCTTTCGGATCACGGCTGCCGCCGCAGCGGGATTTTGCCTACAATCAGGGGATTGCGGTATCTACAGCAAGCAGGGTCTATGCCGAACTGAGACGACGGGGACTCGTTACCGGGGAGATCGGGCGCGGCACTTTCGTCGCCAACCGCTTTGCGCCGCTCGACCCGGCGCTTCAGGAACCCTCCGGGACAGGCATTGATCTTGAAATCATGTTCCGGTTGGCGCCCGATGCCCGCGATCTGATCGCGGAGTCGACAGCGAGGTTCTTCAAGGCGGGTCTGGCCGAGAGGGCCGCGATGCCCTCATCGGTGCGCTCTGACCGGGCCGCGCACGCGGCATTTGCGAAGCTGACGAGTATTGCGGGCTACAAGACCGACCCAGACCGCCTTCTCCTGTCCGGCAATGGCAAGCAGGCCATTGCGGCTTGCTTCGCTGCTCTGGCGCCGCGCGGCGGGCGGATCGCGGTCGAAGCACTGACCTACCCCTTTGCAATTGCTGCCGCCCGGATGCTCGGCATCGAACTGGTGCCGGTTCAACTGGACGAGGAAGGAATGCGTCCTGATGCGCTCGAAAGAGTGGCCAAAGACGGTGTGCAATGCGTCTACCTGCAACCCACGTTGCAAAGCCCGCTTGTCTGCACCATGTCAGAGCAGCGCCGCCGTGAAATTGCGGGTATTCTGGAAAGCCATGACCTGACGGCCATCGAGGACCGGATATATAGCTTTCTGAAACCAACTGTACCGTTGGCCGCGTTTGCACGGGATCGCGTCATTCAGATCGACAGTCTCTCGAAGCGACTGATGCCCGGCCTTTCCCTCGGAATTCTTTCCGTACCATCCCTACTGCAAGACGATGTGGCGCGGTCCCTGCGGGCAGGCGGGTGGATGGCACCGTCGCTATCGGTCAGTCTTGCGCGTCACTGGATCGATGATGGAATTGTCGCCTCCGTCCAGGCATCGAAAAGAGCCGATGCAAAGGAGATGCACGGGATTGCTGCAAAAGCATTTGAAAATCTGACCTACAGCAGCGCCCCCGAAGCGCTTCATGGTTGGCTCAGCCTGCCAGAGGGGTGGCGCGCTGATCTTTTCGCAGCGGCCTGTGCCGATCTAGGCATCGCTGTCGCTCCCGGAACAGCGTTTGCTGTGAGCGAAGGCCGCGCGCCTGCAGGTGTTCGCATCGCCTATTCTGCTCCCGACATGACGACATGGAAAATGGCGCTCGATGAGATGGCCGGGATTGCGCGCGGGCGGTGAAGTCGGGCGGCGTGACCGATACGTTGGACTTGGCGCTGAAAGCCCCGGGCTGCGACTGTGCAACGGTCCTGCACAAGCCACAGCTGCTCACACAGCTCAAGCGGATGAGCCAGACCCTTGCTTGGCTCAGACCGCCAGCTGGCCCAAAATCTCTGACGACGGACACGCTTCTTCTCGACGGTCGAACTCGTCAATGCGCTAGGGCAGGAAAAGGCCCAAGGCAAGGCAGGGAAGATCGCTGAAGCACTGGTAAGAAACGATTTGGTGATCCTGGTTGAGCTGGGATATCTGCCGTTCAGCGCTTTGGGCGGCACGTTGTTATTCCACCTTCTCAGTAAACTTTACCAGCGCACCAACGTCATCATCACAACCAACCTGAGCGTCAGCGAATGGGCCAGCGTGTTCGGAGATGCAAAAATGACCACCGCGTTACTCGACCGTCTCACCCATCGCTGCCAGATCCTGGAGACCGGAACTGATAGCTATAGGTTCAGGGCCAGCTCCGGGACCGCGAAAAAGAAACGAAAGGAGACAACAGGCTAGAGTGCTTAACGAACGTCTTGCCTGACCGCTGCCGCGATGAGGCAGCGATCGGAAATTGGCACGCAGTACGGGTCGGGTGCGTGACATGATGGACATAGGACTGGCTCGGACGTGCGTTTTACTGTAAGATCGCTCTCCAGATACTTTCTTGCATGGTGAGTGATGAGCGTCCGGTGAATTGGGCAAATGCAATATTTCCGTTCAGCAACCACAGCGTCGGTTCACCAATGGTATCCCGCGTTTGGCGAACTCGCAGTGTGCCAGAGAAAAAGTTTCTTTCCGTCGCCGTTCCAAATTGGGAAATGGTTTTCACAAAGGGTGAGCACGGGGTTCAGGTTTTCGCGCGGGGACCCGAAAGCCATGCGTCGGAGGCTGAGATTCCTCGGGACACCGAGTTCTTCGGCATTCAGTTCAGCCTTGGCACGTTCATGCCGAACGCCGCATTGTCCCGCATGGCCGACAAAGCGGTCTCGCTGCCGGTCGAACAAGATCGCCGTTTCTTCCTGTGTGGAGAGTTCTGGGAAATTCCGTCGTTCGAGAATTCCGAAGTGTTCGTCAATAAGCTTACCTCACGCGGCCTGCTTGTATCGGATTCTCTTGTCGCTGACGTTATCACCCGAAGCGGCTGGACGGTCTCGGACCGGACAGTCCAGCGTCGCATGTTGCGCGCGACCGGTCTGCAGCCCGGCCTCTTTCGCCAGATCGAGCGCGCCAAGCGCGCGGCGGAACTTCTCACGTCAGGCAAATCAATTCTGGATGTCGTCGACGCCGAAGGATTTTCGGATCAAGCCCATCTGACGCGATCGCTGCGGCGTTTCTTCGGTTGCACACCGAAGCAAATCCTGATGACTTCTGGTCATTGATCGACACGACGCCTTTGGGGTTGTCGTTCTTATTCAAGACTCTGCGGGGCCATCGGCCCAGTGTCTCGATGTCCCCAAAGGCAAGGAGAAAGATATGGGCAAGCTGATTATCACGGAATTCATGACCCTCGACGGGGTCGTCGAATCCCCGGAACTCTGGTCACTCGACTTCTGGAGCGACGAGATGGCGCAATTCAAGATGAAGGAGCTTGAGTCTGCGAGCGCGCTACTACTCGGTCGGAAGACATACGAGGGATTCGCGGAGGCCTGGCCGCAGCGAAGCGGGGATCCCTACTCGGACAAGTTCAATGCCATGCCAAAACACGTCGTGGCCTCCGGAGTACCCGACCTGAGCTGGAACAACTCGCGCTTGGTTGAACCGCAGTTCCACGAAGCCGTGAAACATCTGAAAGAAAATGAGCCCGGTGATCTTGTCGTTCACGGCAGCATTACGCTGGCGCGAGAGCTGATAAGGACCGCACTGGTCGACGAGATCTGCTTGCTTATCTACCCGGTCATCCGTGGTGAGGGCGCGAAGCTGTTCGACGGCAGTCTGCAACTGACTCTGGACTGCAATTCGGTCACGACCTTCGGCAACGGCGTAATTGCCGGAGTTTATGCTTCCAAGCCGACCAGTTAGCAACCGCTGGCGCAGTGAACGCGAAAAGGGTCTCGAAGATCAACGCGGCAGCGCTGCGCCATTTCAGTCACGGGCCACGGCGAGAACGATGTCGGGCAATGGATCAGTGAGATCTGCTATCGCTACAGTCCAAAATTGATCTCACGAACATTGGCGTCTAGCCAACCAAGCGTTTGCGCCAACGCCGCATCCGCAAGGATTAGCGCGGGCGACCGGCCCACCCTGCCCCACGTCGCGCCGTTCCCCTGACCGCACTGGAGCCCAGTTACCACTGCACAAGCCTCCACCGCACGGAGCCCTCGACAAGCCCTAAGGAACCTCTGAGCAGAGCAACTGTCGCGTAGCCCTTAATTATGAGATGAGAAATCCAACGAAATCAACGGCCACTCTTTGCCCTTAAATATGAGATTTTGTCCCTAATTCCGATATTTTTTCCCTTAAACCTGAGACAGGGTTCGCAGCTTCGTGTGGCAAGTATTGATGGATGATGATCGCGAAGACTCCGTTGCCGCTGGTGCTGAGGAGGCGCGCAGGGCGACGTTCTGCGTCCGCTTGTCCAGGCATACCTTAAAGGAACTGACAGCCTGGAAAGTGGCATCAATGACGCCGTTTGGGAGCTTGGTGTCAGCAGGGCGACGGTCTGGCGTTGGATAAAGCGGCTGGCGGAAGAGGGTGGGCGCACCAGCGCCCTGGCTCCGCGGAAACGGGGCCGCCCGACAGGTACGATCTTGATATCCAGCAAGGTCGAAGCGGTGATCGAAGAGCACCTTCGCCGTTATTTCTTGCGCCGGGAGCGATCCAGCCTGTCGCGTGTCGTAACAGAGATCCGCAGCGCGTGCTGGCAGCGGAGCTTGCAACCGCCGACGCGGCGGACGGTTCAGCGTCGTCTGAATGCGATGGATGGCCGCGAAGTTGCGAAGGCACGAGAGGGGGCAAAGGCGACCCGCCAGAAATTTGCGGCCGTCACAGGCGAGAACAAGGCCTGTCAGCCACTGGAGGTCGTGCAAATCGACCATACACCTGCCGACATCATTCTCGTTGACAGTTTGAGCGCCAACCAATTGGCCGACCGTGGGTCACGCTGGCGATCGACGTCGCAACGCGGTTGGTAACGGGATATTACACCTCTCTCGAGGCACCTTCGCGTCTGTCAGTGGCGCTTTGCCTGACACAGGCGGTAGCCCCCAAGGCGGAACTTCTGGCGGAAATGGCGTGCAATATTCCTCGGCCTGCACAGGGCAAACCGCAGAGTATCCATGTCGACAATGGCCGCGATTTCCGGTCGCGGGCCTTTCGGTCGGCCTGTGCGGAATGGGGGATCGATCTGGTCTATCGACCGCCGGGAAGTCCTCACTTCGGAGGTCACATCGAACGGTTGATCGGGACGATGATGGGGGCCGTTCACCTGCTGCCAGGAACAACGCAATCCTCGATCGCGGTCAAGGCCGACTATGACGCCGAAGGCATGGCCACGATAACCTTGAGCGAATTCGATCGCTGGTTTGCTCTGGAAATCTGCCGCTACAACAACAGCATTCATTCAAGTCTTGGCTGTACGCCCGTCGCCAAATGGGAGGCGCTCTCAGAGCAAATGACGGGCGACATCCCCTTCGAGATGGAAGCCTTTCGGGTGAACTTCCTGCCCAGCGAACTGCGCAAGATCAGGCAGGACGGCATCCACCTGTTTCATATACGGTTCTGGTCGGATTCGCTTGCTAGTCACATTGGGCGCGGGGATAGAAAGGTCATCGTTCGCCACGATCCTCGCGATATCTCAATGATCTGGGTCGAACTCGACGATCGCCGATATGTTGAGGCGCGGTACAGAAACCTGGAAATTCCGCCCGTGTCACTGTGGGAATATCGAGATGCGATGAGGAAGGCCCGCGCCCTTGGCAAGTCCGGGTCCAATGAACTGGTCCTGGCTGAGCTGATCCGACAACAACGCCAGATCGAGTCTGAAAGCAGGGGCCTGACGAAGGCCGAACGCCGATCCCGTGAAAGAAAAGGGACATTGGAGGGCACTAACTCGGCTGTCGCGACAACCGAAGGGCTGCGCCCGATCGATACGGGTGATACATCGCGCCCATTGTTCAAGGTGGAGAGATGGTGAATTGAGGGCAGGGACAACTGAGGAAAACGGTCGGATCGCCCTCATTCAATCAGACATCTGGATCGGCTTTCCGCGGGCCGAACAGGTGTTGGACCGCTTGCAGGGTCTGATCGAAGCGCCACGGCAAACCCGTATGTCTGGGCTTCTTGTGCATGGCGCGTCGGGGATCGGAAAGACGATGATCGCCCACAATCTGTCGCGCAAGTAACCACCAGAATACGATCCGGCGTCAGGCATCACCCGCACTCCGCTGATGTTGTTGCAAGCGCCGCCGGCAGCGCTGTGCGTGTTCGGGCATCAATGTCTTCGAAGGATACCCCTTTGAGGGTTCGGTTGAGAGGGATTTTTTCTCTTCGTCGTGTGTGTCGATGCGACGCCTCTGATCGGTTGTTCAAACCCTTTGTGGGAGCGATGATCGACACTTGGGCAAAGGTCACGGATGGCCACGCCATTGCTGCGCAGTTTGTCCACTGCCCGGCAGTGCATTGCGAAGCAATGTCACGAGAGGGGCACGATGACGCGTGGCACCCCCCATCGCTTCATCAACTTCATCAGGAAACGCTTGGCGGCATGGGCATTCCTGCGGCTTTGCATCAGGATCTCCAGTACGTCTCCGTTTGTGTCGATAGCCCGCCAGAGCCAATGTTTTCGCCCTCGAATTGAAATCACGACCCTCGCGCGGTTGTGCTGCGCAAACCGCTGCTGGGCAGCGCTTCATCCAGGTGCCATTTGCCGGCGGGAACCGGGCGATCGCGACGGATCTTGGCCGCGATCTGCGCTCCGAACCGCTGGCACCACACCCGGATGCTTTCATACGAGACAATTACGCCCCGTTCGGCCAATGGATCCTCGACATCGCGCAGGCTCAGGCCAAACCGATGGTACGCCCAGATGGCATAAGAGATGATGGACCGAGGGAACCGGAAGCCCTTCAGGCGAGGCTGTGAAACTTGGCTAATCATGAGAGATGGCTATGCGTGCAGCTCAGGTGCGTCAACAACATGACAAAGCCCAATGGGGCCGTGGATCGTGACCCGCGACGAAATTCCCGACGTCAAGGCGCTGACGGGGCGGGCGAAGATCAACGGCCAGGTCTTTGTTGAGGCGGATTTCTCGGACGCACTGCACAGCTTTCCAGACATGATCACCTTCGTGTCCCGCGACGAGACGCTTTATGCGGGCGAGGTCTTTGGTTCTGACACCGTCGGCAATGGCTGCGGGCTGGAACGCTTCGAATTCTTCGCGGATGGTGATGTTTTTGAACTGGAGATCGACGCGCTTGGCGTGCTGCGCAACAAGGTCGTGCGGCAAGACGGCTAGATCAAACGCCCGCGCGCCCGAGGCGAAAAGCTTCGGGCGCGCGCTGTGATCTGCTGTTTGGTCAAGGTGTTACGGCATCCACTGGCTGAAGCCGCGCCCGGCTAAACGATACGATTGCGAGGCTTGCGCAGATCACCACCGCGACACCGATGGCGGGATAGCCAGAGAACTTCACCAGCGTACCGCCAAGGATCGGGCCAACGGCCGCACCAATCATCAGCATGGCCGGCGTTGCCGCCAGGGCCCGCCCGCTGGGATCAAGCCGCGATAGCAGCCCAAAAGCGAAAGTGTGGGTGAAGATCATCACGAACACAAAGACAGACCCCGCGCCTGCATAGGCCGGAAAGGCGACAACCGTGGTGATGACCAGCGCCAGCACCGCTTGCACCGCTGGTCCGGTCATGACCACTCGTTGTGCCCCGATCCGGCGTTCGAGAAAGACCGCCAGAGGTGGCGCGATCAAGTTGACAAAACCAACCGCAACGAGAATGATCGCGATGGTTTCAACCCCATAGCCGCGATCCGCGCCGATGCGTTCAAAGAAACTGAACACCATGGCTTGGTTCACCCCCATCAACCCGACGCCGATCATGCCGGCCCAGACAGCGCCGCTCAGCCTGGGATGGGCGATGTCGAACTCCGTTCCCTGTTCGTGATCCGGCAGCGGAAACAGCAGGGCGCTGACAATGGCAGCGACAGCCATCACCCCTGCGAAGACCTTGAACAGCACGGCACCGCCCAGGGCTGCAACAAGGTTCGGCGTTGCCCCCATGAAACCGATGGCAAAGATGCCTAGCGCCAGACCGACCATTGCAAACATCCGGTGCGGATTGGCGGCGCGACCGATGGTGCCGTGCGTGACCGAAAGGGCCGAACCGACGGCCAACCCGGCCGCTGCATGGCAGATTGCCATCGCCGCAAAACCCGTTTGCAGAGAGGCCATACCAAAGGCCAAGGCCGCACCGCCAAAGCCCAAAGCGGCGACCAGTCGGCGGTTGAGCCGGTTGAAACGGGGCGCGAAATACAGGCTCGCTGCCACCGCTCCGATCAGGAACAGGCTGACCAACCCGCCCGCCTGTTGCGGGTCAAACCCGTAGAAAGAAATCAGTGCGCCCACCCAGACAGGCAGGGCCACCAGGTCCACCATTCCCGCGCAATGTCCAACCATGAGCGCGACGCGCCCAGGCCATTTTTCCGTTGTCGTCATCGGTCTTTCCTCCCAAAATTCCGTTGCTTCAGATCGGCTGTGCGAGCGCCCCCTGCGTTTTTCCCATGAGCTGGACATGTTCTGCGTGATCGCCGCCGGTGACTTCGATCTCGGCCAGTCGGGCAGAGTTTTCGACCACCATGCGGCAGCGCTCGTATCGGCGCTCTTCAAAGGCGGCCAACGCGGCGTCACGGGCGTCATTGCTTGCCACCGCTTCGGCCAGGACCAGCCCGTCCTCCATGCCCAGCAGGGCGCCCGCGGCCATATGCGGCGTGGTGGCGTGGACAGCATCGCCGATCAGCACAACACGCCCGCGCGACCAGGGCCGCGGCAGCATCATGTTCTCAAGCGGGCGATAGTTGATCTTGCTGTCCTCGCTCAGCCCCTCGGCCAGGCGGGTCAGCACCGGCGAGGGGAATTTAGCGAGCAGCGCCTTGATCTCCGGCAAAAGCGCCTCGTCTGACACCCATTCGTTGACCGGCTTGTCCTCGGTCAGGAACAGATAGCTCTGGCTATCGGACACATGGTTGATCCCCGCCTTCAGCTTTGGCCCCATCCACATGGTCAGCGTCGGGATTTCGGCAGGGCGCGGCACGAGCGCGCGCCAGACGGCCTGTCCGACATATTGCGGTGCGGGGGCATCGGCGTAGAGCGCGGCGCGCACCGCCGAGGCAAAGCCATCGGCTCCCACGATCAGATCATAGGTGTCGGCGGTGCCATCGGTAAATTCCACATCACCGCTGTGCTGGTCAATATTGGCGAAGGTTACGCCCAACCGCACTTCCACCCCTTCGGCGCGGACCTTTTCGGCAAGAATTTTGGCGAGCGCCGGGCGCATTACAGCGCCGTTGCCGGGCAAGTTGGGGCCCAGCGGAGGTGTGGGGATTTGTGCCAGTATCTGATCCTGCGGGCCGCGCATGTGTACACCGTCACAGGTGCCGCCGATCTTGTGGTAGGCCTCCATCAGCCCCAACTGGCCAAGCAGCCGGTAGGTCGCGCCGTGCAGGCTGATCCCGGCACCATAGGTGCGCCAGTCCTTGTCGATTTCGACCAGATCAACCGCAACGCCGCGCTGTTGCAGGCAGATCGCAGCGACCATTCCCGAAAACCCGCCGCCGATCACCAGCACCTTTTTTACTTCTGAAGTCATGATTTTCCTCCCTCCAGCGCCTTGGCCAGACGGACCGTTCCGTCGGCATCAAGGCGCAACTCAACCCTTGTCAGGCGCTTGCCCAGACAGGCCCCCGCCACACATTCCCCGGTTTCTGGATCGAACAGCGCACCATGGGCATGGCAGGTCAGATGTGTGCCCGCACCGTTCAGATATTCGTTATTCTTCCAGGCCATTGGCGTGCCGCCCGCATAATGCGGGCAGGCGTCCAGCCAGCCATGCAGCGCACCGCGATGGCGCATCACAATCACCTTGCGCCGTTGGCCGGGCACGGTGCAGCCAAGGGTCTGCCCCTCGGCTACGTCCTTGGCGCCGCACAGCAGCGGCAATGTTACCTCAACCGACATGCAGTTCCGGCAGTGCCCGCAAAATGCGGCTCACCGTGGCGCGATAGTCTTTCTCGACGAATTTTTGCAAAATACCGGTGTGGTCAAAGGCAAAATCGCGCAGCGTCGACAATGGACGCGGCAGGTTGCGCATATGCGCCTCGACGTCAGTCGGCTGCGTGGCATTGGGGCCCGAGCGTTCGACGATCCACCATTCAAAGCCCGGCTTGCCCTCGTGTTTCATCGGGAAATAGCTGGCCTGCACATTGCGCGAATGGTGAATCCAGCCATTGTCGCGGTCGACACCCGGCACATCTTCGCACCAGGCCAGCCAGACCCGCAGCCCGACATGGAGCAGGTCCGGTTCGCCAAAGGCCTGTTTCGATACTGCCGAGCGGATGCCATCGGCACCGACCAGCAGGTCAGCCTCGACGTTTTTGGCATCGGTGAAATGCAGCGTCACACCGGTTTCGGTTTCCTCATAGGACTCAAGGGCGTGGTTCCCCACGATTGTATCGGGGGCCTTGGCATTCAGCACTTCCATCATCTTGTCACAGGTGGTCGAGCGCAGGATGCCGTAGTGCCAGCCGGGAATCCCTGAGGCCAGTTCCAGCTCCTTGACGAAGGGCAAAGAAACCCGCGGCTTGCCCTTGTGATTGGCGAAATTGGTGACCGTCTGACTGGCGAAGTTGTTCACGATATCAATGTCGTAGGAGCGTAGAATCTCCATCACAGGCGTCGAGATCATCACCGCACCGCCCAAGGGGCGCGGCTTCGCCGAACGTTCAAACACCTTCACGTCATAGCCCGCCGTGCGAAACGCAATCGCCGCTGAAATGCCGCCCGGCCCGCCACCAACGATGGCAACCCGGCGGCCTTTTCTCCAAGACTTTTCCAAGGTTTCTCCTCCCCTTTGTTGCGGCGCTTATTCCGGCGTGTCCTCACCCTCGGTGATGCCCTCGGGACCGGGGCCGGGCGACCAGCGCTGGCGCCATTCAAACAGGAACATCTGGGTGCCCTGGGGACTCATCGGTGCTTGCCGCGCAACCCAGCTGTCGTCGTGCTTGTCCATGTCGGCGTCATATTCGAAATGGGTGCCAAGCGGGCTGTTGAAGTACCAGAACCAGTTGGAACCGAACTTGTGCCGCCCCGGCCCCCAGAAGCTTTGGAACCCCTTGCGGGCCAGACGGCTGCCCGCCACCATCAGCTCGGTTGGGCCGCCCATGTGGAAAGCAAGGTGTTCGATCCCTTTCATGTATTCAGGGGTCTGGATGAAAAACAGCGTGTGGTGGTCGTCATTTGCCTTGGGCCGCAGGAACGGACCGGCGGGCACCAGTATATCGGTGATCACAAAGCCAAGCCGCTCGACATACCATTCGGCCCCTTTCTGCTGATCGGGCACGAACAACACGGTGTGGCTGAGGCTGCGCGGTGCGGCAGGCATACCGGGGTAAATCCCCAGCTCGTTCGGGGCGCGCTGCGCCGGGGCGCCGGGGGCGTTGATCTTTTCCGCCTCCATCACCAGTTCGCGCCGTTTGGTGACTTGAAACTTTAGCGCAAAGTCGAAGACATCCGTGGTTTCCAACGATCCATCAGCCAGCCGCGTGACACGGCGGTCCTTGCTGAGCTCTGCCTCGATGGCGTCGAGATCTGCCGTGCTTTGCACGCCATAAATCTGCTGGCGCAGCATCGTGGGGGTCGGCAGCGGCGTGGGCAGCGAAGGGTCGTCACGATGCCGGATTTCAATGCCGGTGCCATCGAGCGCCTCAAAGAATCCGCCCTTGTCGGTCACGTCAATCGGCTTGAGCCCGAATTCAGTCAAAAACTCGGTACAGGCGGCAATGTCGTCGACGCCAAAAACCAGCGCGTCGGGTCCGATGATATTCATTGGGGTCTCCCTCCCTTTATGCGGTGTGGCCGCCGAGCACTTCGGCAACCCAATCCATGATGTAGGCGCCTGCATTGGCAGCATTGTCGCAGCTGGCGTGCTGCGCACCGCCGGTGCGGTCGTCGAAGATTTTCAGCTCGCGGCGCGGGCTGTTGATCAGTTGTTCATAGGTGCGTTCGGCCCATTTCAGTGGGATCTGGCTGTCCTTGGCACCGTGGGTCACAAGGAACGGGACCTGGATGCGATCGAGTACTCCGTCGAGGTGGACGTTCTCGGCGCTCTCCATGAAATGATCGACATCGCGTGCGCCCCAGACCCAGCAGACATGATCCCAGTAATGCGGAACGGGGAAATCGCCCTCGCGCTCCAGCCGGCGTTTTTGCACATCGCGCCAATCGTGGTTGCCGCCCCAGGCGACGCCACAGGCAAAGCGCGGCTCAAACGCCACCGCGCGGGGGCAGAAGTAGCCGCCAAGGCTGACGCCCTCCATACCAATACGCTTGGGGTTCACGTCGGGACGGGCCTCCAGCCAGTCGACGACCTTGCTGGCCCAGTGCTCGCTGTCAAAGCGCGCCTTGATATCATGCAGCCTCAGCGCCTCGCCGGTGCCGGGCTGATCGACGATCAGCGAGGCCACCCCGCGCGTGGCCAACCAGTTCGGCGGCCCGACGAGGTATTTCATTTCCTTGACGCTATCCAGCCCGTTGACCTGCACCAGAACCGGCTGCGGCCCCGTGACCCCTTCAGCCGGAATCCAGATCGCCGAAAGCTGCTGACCCTCGTAAGGAATCACGACCCGCTGCGCGCCCGTGTGGGTCATCGACAGGCCGCGATAGAACGCCGCCAACATACGCCGGTACAGCGCCAGCCGCCCGTCGGACCCGTGGCCCTGAAGCCGCTCGGCAGTCAGCATGTAATTGGCCGCACGCAGGTGTTTCACCCCCGCCGAAATCGTGCGCCCGCGCGCCTCGTCCTCTGTGGCCAGCTCGGTCAGCGTGTCGGCCATCTTGACCCAGCTCTCGCGGAACGCGGCTGTCCCAGCCGCATCGGGGGCCTTGGCGGCCTCGGCCAGCGGTTCGCACATTGCGGCGATTTCGCCCATGCGTGCACCCATTTCGATCGACAGGTTGACCGACAGGTCCCAGACATAATTCGTTGGAAAATAGCGAAACACGCGGCAAAACCTCCCTATATGGCGACGCTTGAACAGATTATCTGCTTTGTAGGCATTTAAAAAATTGAAGTTTTTTGTTCTAAGTATTCACAAGATCAATGAGTTTGAGGGCGGGTAACCGCGGCCACCCGTTGTCCAGATGGTTTGTTGAATTTACAAAGTTTTCCGCTGACACGTTGCGGCCGTCCCCTGCCGGACCTTTCACAAAGTCCCGCAGGGGTTGATCGTTCAGAATGAAAAATTCAGCGAAGCCAGCAGAGTCTGGTTCCAGCGGTTGCCATTCACGCCCTGGTGGCGCGTATAGCCCACGACCACTTGCTGACCCGATCGTGTTCTCATCGAGGCACCAACAGAGCCCACGATATAGGTGCTTTCATCAACAAATGCGTCGAGATCGTTAACATATTCATGCTCGACCCCGAGCGAGGCATTGAACCCCCACTGCCCCGGTGCCACCATTTGCTCCAGCCCGAGGCTGGCCCAGACCATGCCGTAATCTTCCGTGTCGCCCACCAGTCCAGAAGACACCGCGCCAAAACTGTCGGCCGTGGCTTCCAAAAAGTTGCGCTGGAAATTGATGCCAAAGGTCGGGTGCAGCGACCAGCCCTGTGGCACCGCCGAAAAGCTGCTGCTGTCATAAGATCCGATCAATTCGACCTGCGTGTAAAACCGGTCATCACCCTGCACATGCTGATACCCGATGGCGGGGATCTGAAGATCGGTTTCACCCCAGGAGTATTCGCCCCGCACCGAGATGCCCCAGCTGTCGTTAAACTTGTGCAACAGGTCAGCGCGAATGCCATAGCCGTCGCGCGGGGCCATAGCGCCAGAGACGACATCGCGCACATCCGTATGTTCGGCAAAGACACCAAAACTCAGCATTGTGTTCGGGTTTGGAAAGGTCATGTATTGCACGCTGACGCTGGGGTTGTTGCCATCCACCTCGACCTGGTTGTTCGCGCCATTCGGCTTGACGTACATCACGCCAAACCGCAGATAGGATTTCCCATCTGGCAAGGCCTTGAGCGCCGAGAGCGGCAGCACCAAATCGGTAGAGCCGTCTTTATAGCCGGTGGTGCTGGCAAAGGGGGCCGTCGCCGTGCCAATGGTAAAGCGTGACTGGCCGATGCGGCCCTGCGTGGTGCCCCATTGTTCATTCGAATAGAACGAGCCTAGCAGACCGGCCTTGCCAAGATTGATCTGCGCCATCACGCCGGGCGGCAGCTGTGGCATGCCCGGTGGCGGGCCGTCCTGGGCCAATGCGGCCCCTGCACCCAGACAACAGGCCAGCACCCCCAGATGCCTTGTTTTCGATATCTTCATATTTCCCTCCACCTATTAGATTTTTGCAACGGCACAGTGGCGCCGCTCCGCTTCCCCGGATCGGGTCGCGGGTGTTCTCCCAACGTCTCGGGCACCACATGCGCCCGACATGTGCTGTGAAGCAGTTGGTTCAGATGCGATGCATTGAGAGAGACTACTGGCTTGCCAGATATTCAAAAAATTGAAATAATCTATGATAAGTATTCACAAAATAACTGGATCAGCCCTATGCGGTTTCGCAATCTCGACCTCAATCTGCTGGCGGCCTTCGACAAGCTGGTCCAATTAAAAAGTGTCAGCCGCGCAGCGGAGGAGCTGTCGATCACCCAATCAGCGATGTCAAATGCGCTGAACCGGCTGCGGCAGTATTTCGACGATCCCTTGCTGGTTCAGATCGGGCGGCGCATGGAATTGACGCCGCGCGCCGAAACACTGGTGGATCCGGTGCGTGACATATTGGTGCGCATCGACGCGGCGGTGACTGCGCCCGATTTTGTTCCGGCCACGTCGACCAGGGGGTTTGCGATGATGGTGTCGGATTACTCCCTGCACACGCTGATGCCTGCCTTTACACGCAGCCTTGCACAGGCGGCACCACATATCCGGTTGGATTTCAAACCACAGGTCTTGCTGCCCAAGCTTCAGCTTGAACGGGGTGATGCCGATTTTCTGATTGCGCCTGCCCACCTTTGTTCTGCTGATCACCCATCCGAATTCCTGCTACGTGATCCTTTTGTCTGTGTGATGGATGCGGACAATCCTGCGGCGCGGGATATGGACGAGGACAGATTTCTGGCAATGGATCACGTTCTGATGCGGCCGCCTTCGCCGGGGCAAAGCTTTGTCGACCGCGAACTCGAAGCACTGGGCATCAAGCTTAAGATCGCTGTCAGCACCTTTTCCTTCATGTCGCTGCCTGATCTGGTGCGTGGAACGGATCGGGTAGCAATCCTGCAACAGCGGCTTGCCAGAAAAGTAGCCCAGGCTGGCGGACTGGCGCTGGTCAAGCCACCTATCAACCTGCCGCCACTTGAGCAGCATGTCCAATGGCACGCAATGCGCAGTCACGACACGGCACTGGAGTGGTTGCGCCGGCAATTGCACGCCACGGCGGCGGGCCAGGTTGAACAGGACCAGCCGGAGTAGCTCTTGCTTGTCAGCCGCGATTTGCCTTTGGCGTCAACTGGCCAGTCTTGTTGCTGTTCATGGTCCTTGTCGGCGGTCTGGGCAATTTTCTCGGCCCGGTCACAAGCGCGCTTTTGCTGTTCCTGCTGTAAGAGCTTTTTGGCGGTTATGGTGCGTGGTATCTGGCGGGGGGTCGGATTTGTGGCAATCCTTTTTGCGCTCCATACGCCGCCGTCACTCAGCACTCGGCTGGAACGGATCGAACGCAAGAGCCCGCTCTTCGACCCAGACAATCCACTCGTTGTGAAGTCTGCCTTCGGTGGCGGTATCACCCTCATTCTGCAAACGGTGACAGCAACGTCTGCTCCCTGGATGCTGGCACGGAGCTTAAGGGGCCCGCCGATGAATGTACCCTTGACCCTGCAAGACGGCAGCACCGTGGCTGCGGATCTGAGTGATCAAACGAACATGATGGAAGCCGCCGTTGCGGTGATGTCACGTTAACAGTTTGAGGTTAAAATAGCCGAACCTTTTGGCCAATCAGGCGAGACCTGCGGCGAGGTTCCAGGCGTCGAAAGCTTCCAGTCTGTGGTATCGGATGGTGATGGCGGATCGGCGGTGAGCGGGTTGGTAGAGTGGATTTGCCGCCAGTGAGCCTGCGGAAAAGTCTTGTAGGCCAGCACGTCGTCTTCAGCGCAAAGCATCAGCTCGGCGAGCTTGGGATGGCGTGGCTGGAAGGCCTCGATCAGCTTGGCCCAGTGCTCTTTGGGAGTGGGCAAAACCTGGTGGTCGACGTGGTAGGGTAAGGTTTCGGAACAAAGCCGGACCCTCCATGGTTGTAAGCATTTTTGTCGAGACAACGTTTGACGATGGAGAAACCAAGAGGCGCAATATCGGTCGACTTCGCCGTGCGGCGGACGAGTCCGGTTCCGAGAATTTGGGCCTTCTCCTCCACGACGCAAAGACCGTGTTGAGGCTCTTGCAGGAAGCGATTGTGCAAGGTCAGGTCGGTGAAGCAATAGAGGCTCGCCGGAAATGCGATGGCTGTGCCAAACAACGCTCGATCCATGATGATCGAGGCCGTATTACGCCGCATGACGGGACTATCCTGAATTTTGTGCTCTGGCGTGGTAGCTCAATTTTGAGGAGACCCACGTATGAGCATAGACCAAGACCTGCTGGACCGGCTGATGGAAGGGCGTTCGCCCGGCGACCTTTTCGGCAATGAGGGCATTCTTTCCGAACTGACCAAGGCGCTTGCGGAACGTGCGCTGAGCACCGAGTTGGACGAACATCTGAGCGAAGAGCGGGCGCAGGAGCCGCCGGAAGGCCAGAACCAGCCCGCCAATCGACGCAATCACTGCCCGGCAGTGTATGTTTACATGCACGAGAGGGGCAGCAGCCGGAAGACTGTGGCCACGGACACCGGCAAGGTGGTTCTGGACATTCCGCGCGACCGGAACGGGACGTTTGACCCGGTTCTGATCGCCAAGTATCAGCGCCGCTTTCCGGAGTTCGACACCAGGATCATCAGCATGTACGCCCGCGGCATGACGCCCCGGGAGATCCAGGCCACATCGAGGAGATCTACGGCCTTGAAGCGTCCCCCAGCCTGATCTCGGCCATTACCGCCACCGTGATGCAGGAGGTGACGGCCTGGCAGAACCGCCCGCTTGAGCCCTGCTATCAGGTGGTGTTCATGGATGCGATCCGGGTCAACATCCGCAGCGATGGTGCGGTCTCGAACAAGGCGGTCTTCGTGGCCCTGGCGATCCTGCCGGACGGCACACGGGACGTTCCGGGCTTGTGGTTCCAGGCCAATGAAGGGGCCAGAGCACAAAATTCCGCACAGTCTCCGCATGACGCGGTCACACCGCCCGCAGCAGGGCGTTTGGAACGGGCGATTGATGCCTTTCACCGACCTGCGGTCTGGCAAGCAGCATGATGAGGTCTCGGGCGAAAGCGTCCGCCTTGGTACGGGCTTCCGCCTTCTGACGATCCTCGAACGTGGAGACCGCCTCGGCGACGTCCTTCTGCATATTCTTCAGCTCGCTGAGCGTCAGTGCCTCGAGATCGAAATCAGCCGTTGGTGCGGTCCGTGTCCTGGATTTCCCAGTATCTATATCCCATCGTAGCAGGGCCCGGCATTTCCCGGCAGGCAAGGGCAGGGGGGCGAATGCTGGTAATAGCCACTTCGGCCACTAGCGGTGTACTGGCCTTGGGGTAAAGCAGTCCCGATCTGCAAGGGGACATGGACTCGCATGGGCTCCCCGCGCATCTCTCTGTCTCCTGGGCCATCCCTTCGACTGGCAATCCCCTAATCTCGTTCGGGCCCCCTCGCCCCCCCCCCCCGCCTCTCGGAAGGTCGTGTGATGCGCGACGAGAACGGCTACCGGGTCATGGACACCGAATGGCACCGCATCACCTGCTTCAACGGTCTCGGCAAGACTGTCGCCGCGCACTGCGAAAAGGGCATGAAGGTTCTCGTCCACGGCCGCATCCACTACACCAAGTGGATCGACAGCATGGGGAGGCGCTGCGTGATATGGCCCGCTGGCTCTATCGCCAGCTTGGGGCCGAATACGACCACCTCACCTCCGACGAGGCCATCGAGGAGGGGATCATCGTGAACGATTACACCTTCACCGAGGCCGGGTGTAGGTTCGGATAAAGGCTCTGTCCAATGAATGCCGGCAATTCTACTGGTTCGAGTTGTGTTTGCCGCGAATTTCGACGGCACGCTTGTTCTCTTCCTTGTTGATCCGAACCCCAAGTGCAAAGGCTGCACCATTCAACAGACGGCGAGCGTGAGGGTCGTTCATCCGGGCAGCTTCCTCATGGAGCCAAGTGATCATCTCACGCGCGGCGTCTTGATAGCCACGTTGGTACTCAGAAATCTTCATATGGCTACCTTTGTCGTGTTATCGGGTGATCGATCTGACGAGCGCCACCAGCGGGGCAAAGTCGTGCTGATCGGCCGCCCGTAAGGCCGCGATATAAGCCGCGCGATGTGCACTGTCAGCGTTCAGAGTGTTGTCGCCTGACCAGTCGAGGAAGATGTCCGGGGCGATCTTCGCCAGGTAGGCGTCTGCCATGATCCGCGCCCAACGTCCGTTACCGTTGGCGAAGGGATGGATCCAGACCAGGCGGTGATGCAGGCGTGCCGTGGCTTCCAGTGGGTCGAAGCTCTTGTGGTCGCGCCAGTACCGGGCGTCATCAAGGCAGGTGCGCAGTTCGGTCGAAATGTGCCAAACCGGCACACCGGTGTTCTTCTCTGTCAGGCGGTAGACGCCCGCCCAATCCCAGACCTCGCCGAAGAGGCGTTTGTGGATCTCGAGGACGGCTGCATCGGTCAGCAGGTCGAACGACTTGGGCCGTCGGTCGAGCCAGGTCAGACCGGCGATGATGTTCTCGCCTTCGAGTTCGTTCAACTCTCCGCGGGTTGCGATGTGCTTGGCCTTGAGGCCAAGTAACTCGTCCGGTGTCAAGGGTGTTGCCGCGGTGGGTTCATGAAGCTCCAACGTCATTGCCAGAAGTCCCTACGACCTTCGCGGATAATGTCGGCTGCAAGCTCCTCGACCATCTCGGCCTCGCTGCGCAGGCCGTCGCTCTGCTCTTCGAGGGCCATATGCGCGCGCGTGCGCTGGATGATGCGGCGTGCCTTCGCGCGCGCTTGGGCTAGGACGATCTCTTCGACCGGGCCCTCGCGTGGGACGATGGCATAGACGACGCGTCCGCCCATGGCCTCGGCAATCTTCTCGAGCTGGTTCAGCGAGATCGTTCCCGCCTGCTCATTCTTGATCGATGCGTAAATCGTGTTGCGCGACACATCGAGACGCTCGGCAAGAGCAGGCGCGTTCATCCCGATCGCCTCCTGAAACGTGGCGATCCAGCCGCCGAACGGCTTTGCAAGCGACTTCACCAGGCTTGCAGCCTGGTTGACGCGGTCTTGGGCCTGACGTTGCTTCGCGCGGGAGACGGACATGTGCCAACCTGAGAGTTTGCGTTTTTATACAATATGCCATATCAGTATATGGCAAGTAATCAAATATCGCAACATCACAGATTTGCAAAAAATCTTGGATCGCATAATCAAAGCTTAGCAGAAACACTGCATATGCCATGCTGTGGTGTGGCGTAACGGTCGATCCATTGGGCTTTGTCATGTTGTTGACGCACCTGAGCTGCACGCATAGCCATCTCTCATGATTAGCCAAGTTTCACAGCCTCGCCTGAAGGGCTTCCGGTTCCCTCGGTCCTTCATCTCTTATGCCATCTGGGCGTACCATCGGTTTGGCCTGAGCCTGCGCGATGTCGAGGATCCATTGGCCGAACGGGGCGTAATTGTCTCGTATGAAAGCATCCGGGTGTGGTGCCAGCGGTTCGGAGCGCAGATCGCGGCCAAGATCCGTCGCGATCGCCCGGTTCCCGCCGACAAATGGCACCTGGATGAAGCGCTGCCCAGCAGCGGTTTGCGCAGCACAACCGCGCGAGGGTCGTGATTTCAATTCGAGGGCGAAAACATTGGCTCTGGCGGGCTATGGACACAAACGGAGACGTACTGGAGATCCTGATGCAAAGCCGCAGAAATGCCCATGCCGCCAAGCGTTTCCTGATGAAGTTGATGAAGCGATGGGGGGTGCCACGCGTCATCGTGCCCCTCTCGTGACATTGCTTCGCAATGCACTGCCGGGCAAGGCATGGGTCGTTTCAAATCCCCAGGCCAGGCGCAACGTTTTCTATCCGTCCACGATCAGACCGCGACCATCTTCCGACCAAAACACCACCGCCTTTCCGCAGCACCATACCGCCAATCTCGGGCTGACGCGTTCAGCCTGTGGAACAACTATGCGGCTGAAATGGCTGCTTGAACGGGGCGCGGTTCTTGGTCTTGGCCTGACAGAATAACCTGACAAAGCCGTGATAATCGCCCCGGCAGCGCAGGCAGCCGTCTAAGGCCGATCTGTGCCGCATTGACGCCGCGCAATGCCATGGGTCGGACAACACGCGATGATTGGTGGAAATTTTGCGTTGAAGAGGGAGAAAAGTGCAATGGCAGACACAATCGTCGTAGCTACGGACGGCTCGGACACGGGACACCGCGCGGTCGACTTCGCCGCAACATTGTCAAAGGAGCTTGGTCAAGCGCTGTGCGTTGTACATGTGCTGATGCATGGGCGGCCCACCGAGGAATTTGCGAAGATGGCAGAAGTCGAGGGCCTCGTTAAACCGGCCAGGAAAGGCGGTGGCACCGGCGAGACGGCCGATCCGGCCACCCTGGACGGTCTGTTCCCGAGCGCTGAAGACGAGGTCGGCGCCGCCCGAATGATTATGGCGCTTGGCGAACATATTGCCGAGTCTGCCAAAAAACGGGCCGAGCAGGCTGGTGCGCGCGATGTGACAAAGCGGATCTGCGCCGGCGATATCGCAGATGAAATCCTGGATGTGGCCGAAACCGAAACGGCAGATATCCTCGTGATGGGGCGCCGGGGGTTCGGCCGCGTGCGGGAAGTGCTGCTTGGAAGCGTATCGCAAAAGGTACTGCACCACGCCACCTGCAAGGTGGTCATCGTTCCCTGAACCAAGCACCGGAGGCAATAATCCGCATGTTTACGGACAGACGTGACGCGGGTCTGAAACTGCTGAAACGACTTGGGCAGCTTGATCCTGAGAACACAGTCCTTCTGGCGCTGCCGCGCGGCGGGTTGCCCGTTGCCGACGTGATCGCAGACGCGCTCGGCGTCCCGCTCGACGTTGTGTTTGTCCGCAAGGTCGGCGTTCCCGGACAGCCCGAACTCGCGGTTGCGACGGTGACCGATGGCAAGACCCCAAAAATCACGGTCAACGCGGAAGTGGCGCGCATGGCCGGGCTTGACCATGCTGACATCGCCCGGCTTGCCGAGCGCGAATTGCCGGAAATCCACCGGCGCCGCAAAATCTACCTGAATGGGCGTCCGCACGTATCACTTGCGGGAAAGATCGTAGTGGTCGTTGATGACGGCATAGCGACGGGGGCCACAATGCGCGCGGCACTGCAATTGGTCCGCGATGCAGATCCGGCACAGGTTATCGCGGCCATTCCCGTTGGGTCGGCGGCAACGATTGCAGCGCTTGAGGATGACTGCGACGAGGTAATCTGCCTCGAATGCCCGGCTGAATTCCGTGCGGTTGGGATGCATTACCGCGATTTCGGACAGGTTTCGGATGCAACCGTGGCCAAAATCATCGAACGCCATGCCCATCGGCTGACTGACAGCGGCAGGTCCCATGGTGACGTGATGTCATGACGGGTACGGGCGCGTTTGAGAGAAACTCCAGGTCTCAAAAAACCGCTGGGCGGGGGGTCATCACGGCGATCCGCGGGGTGGTGGTTGACGCGCGATTTCCCGGCACAGCACCCACTATCTATACCCGGCTGTTTGCCGGGCCGGCCCGCAAATTGGTGATCGAGGTTGCCGACCTCGTCGATCTTCACACTATCCGGCGCAATGCCGCATCACCTTGACCGGTGCATCCTGTGGCACCAAAACCAAAAGCCGCTGCGCAAGTCCCTGCGATGACCGCTGCCAAACCGTCTCGCCCGCCCGGTGGGTGATGCGGCATTGCGCCGGATCGCCCTTCGGCAATGGCGTGACCGTCCAGACCTACGCGGTTTCCTCGTCTCGCAGATAGATCGCTTCGCCCTGCATGTCCGTGACCGGATCGTTTGACCAAGGCGTCAGACGGAATTCCCCGCTGTTGAGGCTTCAGGTGAACCCCAGCCCGGATTCCGTGACGATGGTGCCAAATCTGTCGTTGGCAATGACATTGCACCACGGCACCGGGGTGGTTTGGCCGGGGTCGATCTGCATGAGATAATCCCCGCTTCCGGGGATAAAGCCCCCAAGGCCGTTGTCACAAACCAGGTCCTGAGGCCGCTTCAATGGCTCGCACGCCTCGGTCATCGGGTGGCCGCCGGGGTTGCCGGGTGAAAAGCACAGCATTCATGCCCGGCACGATCTCGCTTTTGACGAAGTGCTGAAGGCAGGATGGCGTTCATGCGCCGCCTGCGGTGCAAAGTAAAGATGCTGGCTCACCGTACCAGCTCTCAAACCGATGCGTTCTATCGGGAGCTCGACCTCGAAACAGAGGTAGCGCAAGCCAATATGGTGACACCGGAACCGATACGCCGAGTGCTGGCGTCGATGGCGGTTTCAGGATGTTGACAGGTCCGTGCGTTCTGCCATCGAGGTGGAGGTGGGGGCTAGGGGGTGGAACATTGGACAGGGTTGGATGGGGCCACTGTGCCCTGTTCACGTCTCGCTTTGGTTGTCATCGTTCTTGCGCGGCAGCGGCCTGACCACGGATACGACCGGTTTCAGGCAGGTCTCGATTTCCCTGAACTCCAGCACCTCCTTGCTCTCCAACGCCTCGATCAGCGCACGGACCTCTTTTTCGTGGCGGGTGATGATGCCGGTCGCCTCTGCCTCTGCCTGTTTGAGAAGCGTCGATACCGCGTCATCAACCCGGGCGGCGGTTTTGTCGGCGTGTTCGCGCGGCTGGGCCATCGATTGGCCGAGGAAGGGATGATCCTCGCTCTGACGCAGGTCCACCGGGCCTATGTCGTCGCTCATACCCCAACGGGCGACCATCGAGCGGGCCAGCTCGGTGGCGCGTTTGATGTCGTCGTCGGCGCCGGAGCTGACGCCGCCGAGCAGGTGCTTTTCGGCCGCGCGCCCGGCCAGCAGGATAGTCAACTGGCTGCGAAGGTAATCCTCGGACAGGGTGTGATGCTCTTCGCGCCCGAGCATATGCGTCCCGCCCAGGCTGCGCCCGCGCGGGATGATCGTCACCTTGTAGAGCGGATCGGCCCCCGGCGTGTAAAATGCCGCCGCTGTATGCCCCGCCTCATGCACGGCCAGGCGGTGTTTTTCCTCGGGCTGGATTGCCAAGGTCCGCACGGTGCCCATCATCACCTTGTCGCGGGCCTCCTGAAGATCCGCCATGGTGATAGAGGTGGCGCTGCGGCGGGCGGCCTGGATCGCGGCCTCGTTCAGCAGGTTTTTCAGATCGGCGCCCGAAAAGCCGGGGGTGCCATCCGCGATCGCACCCAGATCCGCAGGATCGGCCAGCGGCAGCACCCTGGCATGGATGTCAAGGATTGCCCGCCGATCCAACCGGTCGGGCAGATTGAGCACAACATGCCGATCAAAGCGCCCGGGGCGCAGAAGTGCCGGGTCAAGCACATCGGGCCGATTGGTCGCGGCCAAGACCACAACGGCCTCCTTGCCCTCGAAACCGTCAAGTTCGGCCAGGATCTGGTTCAGCGTCTGTTCGCGCTCATCGTGGCCGCCGCCAAGCCCGGTGCCCCGGGTGCGGCCGATGCTGTCCAACTCGTCGATGAAGATGACCGCCGGGGCAGCCTTGCGCGCGGCCTCGAACATCTTGCGCACGCGGCCGGCACCGACCCCGACAAATACCTCGATGAACTCGGAGCCCGATGTCGAAAAGAACGCCACATCAGCCTCGCCCGCCAGTGCCTTTGCCAGAAGCGTCTTGCCGGTGCCGGGGGCGCCCATCAAAAGCACCCCGTGCGGCACTTCGGCGCCCACGCGTTGGAACCGTTCGGGTTCGCGCAGGAACTCGACCAGTTCGGCCACCTCCTTCTTGGCCTGGTCCTGACCGGCCACATCGGCAAAGGTTGTCCGGGTTCCAGTTTCGCTGGGCCGGGAAAACCGTCCGCTGAACAGGCCCCCCAACCCGCCCGGGCCAAGCCCGCCCGCACCAAATCCGCCGCCCATCTGGCTCAGCATCCGCCGCTGGAACCAGAAATAAACCGCGAGGATCAGGATCCACGGCAGCAGATAGCTGAGAATAGACACGCTGCGGGGCTCTTCGGCGGTGATCTCGACGCCATGCGCCTCCAGCAGCGGCAGAAGCTCGGGATCGCCCTGGGACGGTGTGATCGCGCGAAACTGCGGCACTGCGCTGGCAGCGTCACCCTCACCAGAGACCGTTATCGCGTGCTCCTGCAGAAGCGCCCGGCCAACTTCACCGTTGTCAATCATCTGCTTGATTTCACTGTAGGAAACGGTCTGGACCCTGGAATCAGCATTGGTGAGGGAGGCAAAGGTGTAAGCCGCAAAAAGCAGCGCCCAGAGAGAGAAAATCATCCATCGATTCTGGGCATCGTCATATGGCGGTTTGCGCGGCGGATCCTTTGGCATTCGCTCTCCTTCCTGACTTTGCGCGGTGTCACGGCAATGAAGACCTGTTTACCCGGTCCCGAGACGCTCGATCCCGTGTCACCCCCGCGAAGGCACAGTCGATCCCCAACCCGTCGGTGCGCAGCGGGCTGCACCTATTCCCAAAGTTCCTGAACGGGTTTGCGCATGGCATGCTTGACCTGTTCAAATTCGCCCCAGGATACATGACGGCGCAAAAGGTCAATGACCGCCACCACCGCCCTGTCCGGATCCTCCAAAGGCACCTTCTGAAACCGCGATGCAACGCGCTCAATCAAGTCACTTTTATTGCGTCGCTTCGCCGGGGTTTTTGAAGGATTCCAGCCTTCGAAATACACCCCCCGCACCAGCACCGGTAGCTGCGCTGCCAGATCCGCAGCTTCATCCACCGTCAGAAAATCACGAATGGCGTGCAACGTCTCGTGCAGGAGCATGTATGCCCGTGGCTTTGCAAACCCGAGATCATCGCAGAGTTCATTCAGCCATTCAGCAAAAACCTGCGGGGCATGATCGAGCGTGGTAATACCCGTTGTGGTCATGACACACCTGTCGCTTGAATATCGTTGACCCCCATGTTGGGCGGTGATCCCGAGCCGTGCATTGATGGCCGTCAATGCCGCGACCCTCCCAACCCGCACTGACAGAGCTGCCAAGGTGCATGCCACTACGACGCATAACCTGGTGACGGACGCGGCCATCTCGGCCTTCTTCCAGACCACTCTGGTCGGTGCGATCAAACAATTGCACCATTCGCTTGACGGCAGTCAATGAAACCGGCGCGCCATGGGCCCTATCCTGTAGCCAAAACAAAGCTGAAAGGAGTCTCCCAAATGGAAATTGCCGCAGCAATGCACCAACAGGCCGATTGGGCCAGCGCCGACATGCCCGTCAGCGAGGTGGCGAAGCTCATGCAGAAAACCGATATAGGTGCGATTCCGATCGGCAGGGATGACAAGTTGATCGGTATGGTCACCGACCGTGATATCGCGCTTCGGGTGGTCGCGGAGGGTCGCGATCCGGCCAAGACAACCGCCGAAGAGATCATGACCAAGGGCATCGTCTATTGCCAGACAACCGAGACGGTGGAAGACGCTATCCATCTCATGGACCAGAAGAAAATCCGCCGTCTCCCGGTTATCGACAATAACAAACGGCTCGCGGGGATGCTGAGCCTCGGCGACATTTCCCACGCGGTCGGCAGGGAATTGTCCGGCGAGCTTTTGCGTGCCGTGGCGGATCATCATCCCTGATCCGCAGCGTTTATGTGCTCGATTTCCGTGATATCCGCGATCCGGGCTGGCCTCTCGACATCATTCAGTGTTCGACACGGTGGTTCTTCAAAAGATCCTGCAGGGTGGCAATGGTCTCGAATTCATCTACGTCGGCCGCTAAGGCCAAGGCTTTCGCGTCCCGGATCAAAATGCGGTCGGGTTCGAGAATGTCGATAACACCTTGATCGCTCAGCGAATGCAGCGAGCGAGAGATCGATTCCGGCCGTGTGCCCAACAGGTGGGCCAGATCGGTCCGGTTGATCGGTATCTTGACCTCGATGCCCTCTGGACCTGGCTTCAGCATATGGTCGATATCGCGAAAGCGCGAGCACAACAGCAGCAGGAAGCCGGCAATGCGGTCGGCAATCTTCTGGTTTGACAGAATGATCAGCCACTCCCGCGCCCGATCCAATTCATCGGTGATGTTCAGCAGGACCGCGCGCTCTAAGTCAGGCGATCGCGTCATAAGGGCCTCGAAATCCGTCCGGGAGAATGCGCAGAATTCCGTGTCTGTCGCCGCCTCGATGTTAAACTCTGCCGCACCGTCGAAAACCCTTCCGAATGTGTCCCCCTCGACAAGAAGCCCGACGATATGCGCTCGCCCATCGGCCAATGTCTTTTGCATACGCAAGATGCCAGACAGAACGCAGCCGATGAAATCTGAATTTTCCTGCGCATGAATGACTGTTTGTCCAGCGCAGTAGCGTTTCACATGGCACATCGCGTTCAGCGTGTCCCGTGTTTCGGGGCGAAGCTGCGAAAACGCCGTCGATCCAGACAACGTCAGCCGCACCCCTTTGTGGGTCTTTTTCGCCATACCTCCCGCGCCCCCCGATTGTCAGGCCAAATTAGTGAGTCGCACCACCTTCGTGTCGATCACCAGTATTTAGGCAATACCATGTTTCCGCCATTGCGACCACGAGCGGCAAATCACTGAACCGGGGGCGGCGTTGATAGGTATCAATGATCTTCCGGTGCGGATCGGCTTCCATACCAAATGCGCAAAGTGTTCATAGTGGGGGGTGTAATGCGTCACAAGACTTGGGCCTTGGTGAGTGACGGCGTCCACGCTCGCATTCTGCGGGATCTCGAAGGCGGCTATTCGCAGGAGCCGATAGAACTCGTCAGCAAGGCAAAATCAACGCATCTGCGCGACTATCTCTCCGACAAGGCGGGCCGCAGCTTTGCATCAAGCGCCGGCGGGCGGCGCTCTGCCATGGAACCCGGATCTGACCCGGTCCTGCGCGACATGCGGGATTTTGCACAGGTAACCCTCAGCCTTCTGGAAAATTACTTTCGTAAGGGGCATCTGACCCGGCTGGCGATTTTTGCCGCACCAAAA
The DNA here is from genome assembly GCF_000473205.1 of Pseudophaeobacter arcticus DSM 23566. Taxonomy (NCBI): domain Bacteria; kingdom Pseudomonadati; phylum Pseudomonadota; class Alphaproteobacteria; order Rhodobacterales; family Roseobacteraceae; genus Pseudophaeobacter; species Pseudophaeobacter arcticus. The sequence continues at coordinate 77,864 of NZ_AXBF01000004.1, read as the reverse complement.
ATGCTGGGGGTCTTGCGCCGCGAAGTACCCGCGTCCCTGAACAGTGCCGTGATCCTCGAACGCGATCTCAATCTCATCAACCTGCCCGAGGCGGATCTGCGCGACGCCGTACGCCGGGCAATTAGAAAGGAGCCATAGACATGATCCAGACTGCACGTGATTTGGGAATGGGTCTGCCTAGGCTCCGAACCGATATCCACGCAGCTTTCAAAGCGTGTCGCACATGCAAGTTACGCGGTTCTCAACTCTGCCGCATCATCAAGGATGAACCCGTTTTTGGCACTCATCCGCCAATTCTGCGCCGTTTTGACCGCGGGCAGCGAATTAGCGAACAAGGTAAGAGTAGCGGCTTTCTCGGAGTTGTCCGACGTGGTTATGCACGAAGATCAGTAATAAAGGTGAGCGGGAAACGTATCCTTTTGGGCCTGGTGATACCCGGAGACATCGTTGGCGGGCTTCTCGGTCAGGAGCAGGGCTATGATTTCGAGGCCGCCACCGACATTGAAATTTGCTCTTACGACAGTGCAACGATCAAGCGGCAACTGGAAATCAACCAGTCTTTCCGAAAGTCGCTGCTGCAAGAAATGGACCATCAGCACCACCGGCTGTTGGACTCGCTTTGGCTCAATGGTTCATTGACCAGCCGCGAGCGGATCATTGGCTTCCTCATCAGGGCAGCCGAGTTCATGCCGACCGAGCCGCTCCCCGACGGGGGCCTCGTTCTGAGCATGGCAATCGACCGGGGCGACTGGGCGGACCTGACCAATACCGCCGTCGAGACGATCAGCCGGACGTTGCGATATCTGGAAGGGAAAAAGCTGATCACCTGCCTTACACCCTACCGGTTCCGGATTCACGATCTCGACTTGCTCGCGACCATTGCTGGCGTGGAACTGCCCGCTCGTCACGTGGCAGAGGGTGACCACTCAAAGCGGATGGAAACCTGCTTCAGGTCGCTGAAATCCGGCCACCGGATGACCGCCGTCAATGCACTGGGGCACGGTGCAAATAGATTAAACGCTGTCATGCAACCCATGTCCGTGCAGAAGCGCGGCCTTGACGAGAGGAGACCTGAGGATGTCCAAGAAAAAGTCCGAGATTGAAGTTCGCAGAGAGACGCCAGCAGCGACCGTCCAGGGGTGGCCATCTATGCTTTCGCTCAGAAACGAGATTGATCGGTTGTTCGATGATTTTGGTACAGGGTTCTGGCCGCAACCGCTGTCGCGTCAGGTACATTCATTGTTCCCCGAAAGGGCAGAATGGGCGCTGCAGCCGGCGACGGAGCTCGTGGAATGTGATGGTGAATACCGGGTCACAGCCGAATTGCCGGGAATGACCGCCGAGAACATCGACATCAAGCTCAGTGATGGCACGATGACCATTCGCGGTGAAAAATCGGAGGAGAAGAAAGAGGAGAAGGAGGACTACCTCGTCAGTGAGCGCCGCTACGGGGAATTCCAACGCATCCTGTCCATACCCTCCGGCGTCGACGCCGAGGCGGTTTCGGCAGATTTTGCCAACGGCGTGTTGACCGTGACGTTACCAAAGACCCCGGAAGCGAAACAGAAAGAGCGCAAGGTGGAGGTGAAATCCGCCGCCTGAGCCGGTGGCGCAGTCCAAATCCTCAGCGCCTCCACCCCATGGAGGCGCACCCTTGCCCCGGCAGCCCTGTCCCAGACCTGTCCCCCCGACTGGCCGCTGCCGGGGTTTCTTTTTGATCGCCGCCTTGTGGTTATGGTCAAAGGCCATGGTTGTGCATTCAGCCTTGGCCAGGCCGGGAATTATTGCCGCAGGGACATTCAGACGGCTGGACCATCAGGCTTTTATGCCCCCCACACCCCGTAGCCAATTCGAAGCAGAGAAAGGCCCGCCCCATGCCCGTAGCCAACGTCACAAACGTTCCCGAGCACCCCATTAGAACTTGCTCCCGTTGCAACGGGTATGACCTTGTCGAATGCGAAACCACGACGTCAATCTGGAGCGGGGAAAAGCCATATGTAATAGAGCGGATACCCGCACTGCGGTGTGCAACCTGTTCAGAAATCCTGATCGACTACGAGACAGCAGAGACCTTGAAGCAGATCGGTCATGACGTTCTGAACGGAGGCGGCATGACCGAGCGCAAGATCGAGGTGCCGGTGATCACCTTCCCGGCAGCCTCTGTCTATGTGGCACGTGTTTCCGCCACGCCGACGACGTAGTTCTTGCCATAGGCTTTTGCGCAGCGTGGGCAGGTGGTGTAGAAGAAATAGATATCGCCCGGCGTGCCGCCGCGCTTGCGGACCAGATCCTGCATCTCCCGATACCAGTTGCGGGCCTCGCGGTAGGGTCCCTCAAAGACCTTGGTGACAAAGTCCCCGGAAAGCGTGGTCATCTCCTCGTTTTCAACCGGCTTGCCGACGGAAAAGTAATGCTCGCTGGCCCAGGGCGAGGTATCCCGGGTCAACACGATGCAGTCGCCCGGATCAAACGCAGCGGCATCCTCGATGTGGCCTTGCACACGGGAAAACACCCGGCCCATATTCAGCGGCATATGCAGGGCCGACATCGTCACCGCCCGTATCATGGGCTTGTTGCGGAAATGCAGATCCCGCCCGTCCCATCCCTCGGGATTGAACTGTGGGCAACATCCTGTGGTGTTGATCGACATGTCGTAGCCCGGCAATTTGTTGATCTGCATCGGCCTCTCTCCTCCATCATGTTTTGCATCAGAATAGACAAATCGGCACGTTCGGCATTGATGATGTGCAAGTGGACCTTCATGCCCTCGCGCTGCTGGCCTGTCGCCCAGGCGCGATGCGCCTAGGGCGGACTTGCACGTGAACCTGGCGGGTCGATCCGTCGGTTGGAAACTCAATGATCATGCCGTCTTCGCCGATCCCGTCCTGTGTTTTCGCGGCACTGCCGTCGCTGCGATCAACCTGCTGCACCTCGATTGCAATGGACCCTGCCTGCCCCCGCACCGTCGCGCGGTAACCGCTCCAGTGCGACGGAAGGCAGGGGGCGATGTGCAAGGCGCCGCCCCGCAGTTCCAGCCCAAGGATCCCTTCGACCGCCAGGCGCCACGCCCAGGCTGCGGCACCGGTATACCAGGTCCATCCGGCCCGGCCTTCAAACGGCGCAGCACCAGCCACATCTGCCGGTATGACGTAGGGCTCACCACGGTAGGCGCGCATCTCTGCGGGGCGCGCGCTGCGGCGCGCCGGGTTGATCAGATCGAATATCCGGTAGGCTTCATCGCCGTCGCCAAGCCGCGCAAAGGCCAGCCCGAGCCACGTGGCCGCGTGGGTATACTGGCCACCGTTCTCGCGGACCCCCGGCGGGTAGGCGCGGATGTAACCGGGATCGCGCGGCGTCTTGTCGAAGGCCGGTGTCAAAAGCCGCACAAGCCGGTGTTCGGGATCGATCAGCTGGGCGGCTGCCGACCGGAGCGCCTGTTCGGCGCGTGCCCGGTTCGGAGCGCCCGCCAGAACCGCCCAGGACTGGGCGATGCTGTCGATCTGACACTCGTCATTCTGCGCCGAGCCCCACGGCACACCGTCATCGTCAAAGGCGCGTAGATACCAGTCGCCGTCCCAGGCGCAGGTTTCCGCAGCCTGCCGCAATTCCCCTGCACGCTGGCGCCAGAACCCTGGCTCATCCGCACGGTCAGCTAGATCGGCCAGATCGGCACAGGCATCGCCGCAATATGCCGCAAACCATGCCAGCCAGACACTTTCACCGCGTCCCCGGCTGCCAACCCGGTCCATGCCGTCGTTCCAGTCGCCACTGCCGATCAGTGGCAGACCGTGCGCCCCCTTGGTGGCGCCGCGCTGCATCGCGCGAAGGCAGTGATCAAGCAGCGTGGCGGATTGTCCGATCTCGAAGGCGGCATAGCGGTCCTCTTCGTCTTCGGCCAATGGCGCGGCGGCAAGAAAAGGCACCTCTTCCTGCAGGATGGATGTGTCGCCGGTGGCGCGGACATAGGTGTGGGTGGCGTAAACCAGCCAGAGCATATCGTCCGAACAGCGGGTCCTGACACCGCGCTCCTCTGGTGGATGCCACCAGTGCAGCACATCGCCCTCTTCAAACTGATGGCCTGCGCAATCAAGGATATGGGCGCGCACGCGTTGCGGCTCGGACAGCAGGAACGCCATCATGTCCTGCAGCTGATCGCGGAACCCGATGCCGCCGCTGGCCTGCTGGAACCCGGCACGGGCGAGGATACGGGAGGCAAAGGACTGGTACGGCAGCCAGCGGTTCACCATCAGGTCAAAGGCCTCATCCGGTGTCTCGACCCGGATCGCGCCAAGACGGTGCTGCCAGACATCCGCCACAGCCCGCGTGGTCGCAGCTGCCCGTTCCGGTGAAGCGTAAGTCGCGGCGAGGGTTTCTATCTCGGCCAGGCTGGTGGCAGCCCCGAGCACAAAAACCACCTGCTCCGTCGCGCCCGGCGCGATATCGAGATGCACCTGGTAGGCCGCGCAGGCGTCCTCCACCGAATCTGTTCGTCCCCAGAGGCTCCAGCGCCGCAGACCTTCGGGCAGTGCAGTGCCGCCGGGGCCAAGGAAAGCCGCACGGTCACAGGTCATCGCATGGGCCTGCCGACTGGCGGTCAGGAACGCGATCTGACCGGCAAAGGCCGGTGACCAGCCGCTTTGCGCGATCAGCGCCCGGGCTGCTTGGTGATAGCCGGCCCTGACATTCGGCTTGGCGGTCGATGGCGTCGCCCCAAGTTGCCACTCTGCATAACTGGTCGCGGTTATGCGCCGCTGGCGTGTCGTGGTATTCGTCAGCTCCAGGCTGATCACCTTGACCGGTGCATCCTGCGGCACCAAAATCGAAAGCCGCTGCGCAAGTCCCTGCGATGACCGCTGCCAAACCGTCTCGCCCGCCCGGTGGGTGATGCGGCATTGCGCCGGATCGCCCTTCGGCAATGGCGTGACCGTCCAGACCTGCGCGGTTTCCTCGTCTCGCAGATAGATCGCTTCGCCCTGCATGTCCGTGACCGGATCGTTTGACCATGGCGTCAGACGGAATTCCCCGCTGTTCAGGCTCCAGGTGAACCCCAGCCCGGATTCCGTGACGATGGTGCCAAATCTGTCGTTGGCAATGACATTGCACCACGGCACCGGGGTGGTTTGGCCGGGGTCGATCTGCATGAGATAATCCCCGCTCCCGGGGATAAAGCCCCCAAGGCCGTTGTCACAAACCAGGTCCTGGGGCCGTTCCAATGGCTCGCACGCCTCGGTCATCGGGTGGCCGCCGGGGTTGCCGGGGTCAAAGACCGGCGGTTTGACGCTGTCGTCTCCTTTGGCGGTGTCACCGGCTCAAAAGGCTCACCACCAACCGCGCGCATTGCCTCCGTTTGTTCAGAGCTTTCAGATTGTGTCGCCATGACGGGTATTTCTCTTTGTCAAATCGGTTTCAAACCTGCATTGAGCGCACCGACTGTTTCCGTGATAGTCCACCGGCCACGCGCGCATGAGCGCGACCCAATGCCTGGCTGGCAGGGCCTGGCTGGCTGGCTGGTGATCCGCTTGCAAGGGCCGGACGACCCGGCAATTTGCCACGCCGTCCGGTTTGAAAATCAAGCGGTCACTGCACCGCCAGATGATCAACGACGTTCGTCACCCCGGGGGCCGCCCAGGCCGCGCGCTCCGCGCTCTTGCGTTCACCCAGATAGCGGACTTTCCCCTCAAGCGTTACGGTCCCGTCATGAACCGCCACCCGGATTCCCGAGGCATCAAGTTCCGCATCGCGCACGAGGGTCTTCTTGATCCGCTCCGATATGTCCGAAACCTTTACGGACGGACGGACCTTGAGATGGTTGTTGATACCAGTGACGCCCGTCAACCGACCGATGGCCCGTTCTGCGGCATCAGCCTGAAATCGCCATTCCACATCGCCCTCGAGGGTGACTCGGCCCTTGGCGACGGTGACATGGATATTGCCTTCCGGTACCGATGTGTTCCAGTTCAGCGAATTGGCGACGCGTTTTGCGATCTCATCGTCAGCGGTGATATGAGCGCCAATTGGCCGGACCTCAATTTCGTCGGCGATCGCACGGACGCCCACGACGGTTTCAACGATGCCCAGAGTCGTGATCTTGTCGCTGTAGCTGCGGACATGCCCTGTCAGCGTTGCGACAGCCTGATCGACTGCCACGCCAATGTCGGCAGCATCAATGCTTGGCTCGAAATCAAGCTCGTCGATAATGTCCAGTCGCAGTTGCTTGTCAGTCATTTCTTCCTCCATCATGCAAACCACATCAAGGAAGGTACTTTTGCAAACGCCCACTGGCATTGACGGCTCGCAACGACCGTTCCAAAAGCTGCTGGTCCAAAAGCTGCTGGACCGGGCATTGCCAAGTTACTGGGCAGCCTCTTACTGGGCAGCCTCGAGGCGGTTCGCAGCCCTCGGAATCCGAGCCAAGCTCACCCACAACAGTTGCAGGCAACCCAAAATGCCGCTTTGACGTGTTTGAGTGTTTCATATACACGCATTGAGGTATCTTGTGCCACATGCCTGGGATCCGTTTTGATTGGAAAAGCTATGCGCCTCTTACTTTTGGTTTCTGGCCTGCTGGTTACATCAACTCTGCTCTCCGCCCAGGGGCGCGAGCTGCCTCCAAAACTCATTGTTCAGATTACCGTAGACCAGCTCCGCGCGGATCTGATGGAGCGCTTTGCAACAGCCGCCCCCGGCAGCGGGTTTCAACGTCTCATGGCCAATGGCGTCTGGTTCAGGAATGCAGAACACCGCCATGCCAATACGGAAACCGTTGTTGGGCATACCACCCTGTCAACAGGAGCCGACCCGGCGGTGCATGGGTTGATTGGCAACAACTACCTCGATTCCCAGCTTCCAATCCCGGTGCAGGTTGCACAGGGCAGTAACAGTCAGAGCATCGTTCTGGATGTCTCGGATGCGCTGCACTTTGCAACCCAGGATGCCACCTCGCCCCTGCTTTATCCCGATGGCAGCCTGTCGTCATCGCAGGACGGCCGGTCACCGCGGGATTTGCTGGTCACAACAATTGGCGATGAAATTCGCCTGTCGCGCGGCGCCGCGGCCAAGGTCTTTGGGGTTTCCATGAAAGACCGTGCCGCCATTGGCGCAACCGGCCATGCAGGCACCGCCTATTGGTACAATACCGAAGCATCCACCTTTCTCAGCTCAATATTCTACGTCGAAGACTATCCAGGCTGGATGCGCGACTGGACCAACCTGCAGCTGCCGGCCGCCTATGCCGGGTCGGGCTGGGAGCTGCTGCACCCCGAAACAGACTATGCCTTTGCAGACTATGATGACCAACCCTGGGAAAAAAACTATCCAGGTTGGGGCATCGTCTTTGCTGACCATCTTTTCCCGGATCCCGCAAATATCTTCTTTCAGGCCTTCCTGCAGACCTCACCGGCAGCGGATGAGCTGACCCTCAGCTTTGCCAGGGCGCTGATCGCCGGGGAACAGCTGGGGGCGGATGCGGTGACGGATTATCTGGCTATCAGCCTGAACTCCGTCGACTATATTGGCCATGCCTTTGGCCCCTCTTCGTTGGAAGCAGAGGACAACCTCAAACGGTTGGATGCGCAACTGGGGGCGTTTTTCAACCATCTCGACCACGAGGTGGGGCTGGGCAATACCCTGGTGGTGCTTTCTGCCGATCACGGCGCCACCGAGGTGCCTGGCTACATGAACGCGCGACTGCGCACCAATGTGCAGCTGTTTGACTATGCCGAGGTTGAACAAACGGCGGCAGTGCAAAACTTCAAGGCGGCTCATGGCATCACGGACCCCATCAGCAGCTACACCTCTCCCTGGATCTATCTCGATCACCCCCTGTTGCTGGCCGCCGGAGCCGACCCGGCTGAGGCCGAGGCGCTGATTGTCGCCAGCCTGCGCAGCCTGCCCGGGCTGGCCTGGGTTTTTGAAAACGACCGCATCGCCCAGGGCGACCTGCCCGACACCCATCTGGGCCGGGCGGTGACGGCAAATTTCCTGCCCTCCCGGTCTGGGGATCTGTACCCGATCCTGTCACCCGGCTGGTTCATGAAAGACCCCGATCCATTGGCGGGGGCGTCGCAACACGGTTCTCCCTATGCCTATGACCGGCATGTTCCGGTGTTCTTTATGGGGCCTGGGATCAATCCCCAGACGGTCTATCGCAAAGTGCAAACCGTTGATGTGGCGCCCACAATTGCCGCCTATGCCCGCACGCGGCTGCCCTCGGGGACCACCGGGCGCATGCTGCCAGAGATCTTTGACTGATCTTTCCCGGCCTTCCCCGGCTGACGGAACTTACCCCTGTTGCTCAAGAACTTTTTGCAAGGCTTTGGCCAGGCTCGCGACATGTGGCGGCGCCATCATGGTGACGTGATCGCCGGGCACGATCTGTGTCTCAAAGGCACCGCTTGCGATGTCTCGCCAGGGCTGACCGCTCAGGTCGTCCTTTTCCAGATCGCTTTGTGCGGCCTGAAACAACACCACCGGGGCGCTATGTGACGCGGGGCTATAGGCCAGCCGTGCCGCGCGGTGGCTGTTTGAAATCCGCAACAACCCCTCCACCATTTGCCGCGCCGCCTGGTGCGAGCCAATGCTGGAGGCCATGAGTTCTGCCGCCTGCTCCAACTGCTCTGTCACAGAAAGCCTGGCGAGCGTGGCTTCATCCAACGCCATCTGGCTGTCGGTGAAACGGGCAAAGACCTGAACCGCCGCCACCAGATCCCGTGCCGCAACGCGCGTCTTTGGCTGGCGCCCATGCCAGGCGTCGTCCGGACGGGTTAAGCTGCTGTCAAAGAGGCATAGCCCAGCCACCTCGACGCCCGCAGCCTGCAATTGACAGGCCATTTCCCAGGCAACAACACCACCAAAGGAATGCCCCGCCAGCCGATAGGGCCCCTCAGGCTGGCGGCGGCGCATATTGGCAATAAACAGCGCCGCCATGTCAGCGATACTGTCCTGTGGCGCGGCCCCGTCAAACAACCCCCGGGCCTCAAACCCGTAGACCGGAAACTCCGGCGCCAGAGCCTGCACCAAAGGTTGATAGTTCCACAGCATGCCGCCGCCGGTATGCACCAACCACAGCGGCGGCCCCTCACCACGCAGCCAAAGCGGCACCAAACCATCATCAGCCGTCTTGCTGTGGGCCACCTGCGCCAGATGGGCGACGGTGGCGGATTTGAACAATTCAGCAAGGGGGATTTTGACCCCCATGCGCTGTTCAATCAACAGCACCAGCCGCAGCGCCAGCAGCGAGTGCCCTCCGATATCAAAGAAATCATCGGTGACCCCAAAACCTGACTTCCCCAGGACCTCTTCCCAGATCTGCAACATCTGCGTCTCAACTGCAGTGCGGGGGGCTTGCCCGGCCGAACCTTCCTGCGCTGCTGCAATCGCTGGCAGGCGGCGGCGGTCCAATTTGTGATTGGGCGTCAGCGGCAGCTCTGCCAACTGCATGGGCCCATTGGGCAGCAGCGCGGTCGGCAGGCGTGCCCGCAGGTAGCTGCGCAACTGCGCCTGCATCTGCCCCTCCGAAACCCGCACATCTGCCCGAACATCGGGTAGCGCTACATAATAGGCGTCCAACTCCATTTCACCCGCTGGGCTGCGGCGCGCGACCACCGCACTGGCGGCAACGCCCGGGTGTTGCTGCAACAGCGCCGCAACCTCACCCGGTTCCACGCGCATACCACGGATTTTAACCTGATCATCTATCCTGCCCGCCAGATGCAGCAGCCCCGCCGGATCCAGCCAGCCCAGATCGCCGGTCAGATAGACAATGTCATCCTCCCCGCCCGCGGGGCCAGCCAAATGGGAACAGGGGACAAACCGCGCCTCTGTCAGGTCTGGATCGTTGATATAGCCCAGGGATCTATAGGGGGTGGAAATGGCGATCTGCCCCATCTCCCCTGTTGCTGCCGGTTTGCCCTTCGCCGTCAGTATCAGGGCCTGGGTCTGCGGCAGGGCATGGCCAACAGGCTGCCCCCCCTCAAAGGCGGTAGGCCGCAGCTCATAGGCAAATTTGGCCAATGTTGTCTCGGTCGGCCCATAGAGGTTTATCAGTCTGGTGCCCTGACCAAAGCGCTGCTGCCACCGGTGCAGCAATGCCGCGTCAAAGGGCTCGCCTGCGATAAAGCCAAGCCGCAGCCGCGACAGATGCGGCCCAGAACGGTCGGTCAGCAGCCAGCTTTGCAAGATCGAAGGAACGCTATGCACCAGTGTGATTTTGGCGCTGTCCATCCAGTCCAGTGCGCCAACCCGGGCGGGCCCGATATGCGCCGGAGGGATCACCAGCGTTGCACCCGACACCAGAGGCGCAAAGACATCCCGTAGCAGGACATCAAACGACAGGCCCGTGAACTGTGCCGCCCGATCACCGGGGCCAATGGCAAACCGATCACGCTGCCAGCTGAGGAAATGCGCCAACCCGTCGGCCGTGCCCAGAACGGCCTTGGGCGTGCCGGTCGAGCCGGAAGTGAAAACCAGATAGGCCGGGTCACGGGGGCCGTTTCGAGGTGAAAAGCGATCAGCAGCAAAGGGCGGCGCCTCTGGTTCGGCGCCCCCTTTGGTCACGGCAAGACTCGGCAGATCAAGCCCCTGCAGCCAATCCATCTGCGATGGGGTCAGGCCGCCGCCATGCAGGATGCGCGCAACCCGCCCCTGCGCCAGCATCACCGCCCGGCGATCAGCGGGCAGATCCGGGTCCAGGGTCATCAGCACGCCGCCAAACTCCAGAACCGCCGCCATGGCCAGAACCTGCACCACCCCTGGCGGCGCAAAGATTGCAATGGTTTCTCCCAGCGCCGCGCCGCTACTGGCGAGATCCGCCGCGATGGCCTGCATCTGGATTGCAAATGCCTGATAACTAAGGGATCCCCCCTCCCATTCCACTGCTACCGCCTGTGGGGTTTGGCTGGCCCAACTGGCAATTTGACGCGTGACTGCCACTTGATCGGGGAGATTTTTGCAAGGGTTTGCCCCCTCCCCTTGGCTGCATGCCACATCGCCGCGCAGGTCAAAATCAGCCACTGCCCGGCCGCTGTCTGCAACCATCTGGCCCAGCACCACTGTGTATTGCTGCAGAAACTCCTGCATCCGCTGCCGCGCGTAGCGCGCCACCTGATAGGCCAGCCGCAGCTCCAACCGCCCGTCCCACTGGGTGATATACAGCTCCGACGAAAAGGCGCTGGAATGGTTGGGCGGGGCCAGGAATTCGGCGCGCAGCCCAGCCATCTCAAAATCTCGCGGCGGGCTGGGGGTGAAGTTGAACATCATCTCAAACAGCGGATGGTCCTGCGCGTTGCGGGCCGGAGCCACCGCCTGGACCACCCGGTCAAAGGGCAGCTCATGATGCTCCAGCCCCTCCAGAACCACGCGGTTCACCAGCCCCAGCGCCGTCTTGCTGTCCATTGCGGGATCAATCTGTGCCCGCAGCGCCAGCGTATTGAGGAAAAGACCCATCAGGGGTTCATATTCTTCGCGCAGCCGCCCGCTGACCGGGGTGCCGATAACCATGTCCGTCTGACCTGTCAGCCGCGACAGAAGCAGGAAATACCCGGTCAAAAGCGTGGTGAACAAGGAACAGCCCATCGACTGGCCAAGCGCGGTCAGCTGCGCCACCAGATCGCCCGACAGGCTGGTCTCTACTGTGGCCCCGGTGAGATCGCGCGCGGCCTCTGGCGGGTGGGAACAGCTGGGTAAATCGGGGCTCAGGTTGGTTGGCCGTGGCGCCTCGGCCAACTGATCCCCCCAATAGGACAGGCTTTTGTCCAGCGCAGCTCCAGACAATCGCTGCTTTTGCCAGGCCACATAATCGCTGTAATGGGCGGTCAACTCTGGCAGATCGGGACGGCGGTTCGTGCTGAAGGCCTGATAGCCGGTGGCCAGCTCACGCAGGAAAAGATCCAGTGACCAGCCGTCGCTAATGATGTGATGCATGGCAAAGATCAGCAGGTGATCCTCGGGCCCCAACTGGCCAAGCTCAACCCGGATCAACTGGTCCTGTGACAGATCAAACCCGGTCTGCACGCTGGCAACATAGGCCGGGTGAGCAGAGATATCGTCGGCATCACCCGCCGGGTCCGCCAGACGATCGGCAGCCGCCAGATCAAGATCAATCAGTTGCATCTTGCGGCTGGGGCGTTGCTGGGCGCGGGCGTTCCCCGTTTTATTGGCAAAGTTCAGACGCAGGGGCGCGTGACGGTCATAGATCAGCTGCAGCGCCTGCTGCAGTGCCGCCCTGTTCAGTTTGCCCCGCAACCGCAAAGCGCCGGGAATGACATGCGCCGGGTCCGCTGGTGACAACTGATCCTGAAACAGCCAGCGCTCTTGTGCAAAGGACAGGTCCGCAGGATCGGCGGGCACCACCGTTTTGACCGCCTCGCGTTTCGCCAGACGCTGCAGCAAAAGCGCCCGCTGGGCTGGTGTCAGATCTTCCAGCCGCAGTTTCAGATCACTCATGCAGAGCCCTCCTGCGCCAGCAGCGCCTGTAAATCCTCGTCGCTCAGCTCTTCCAGCTCGCTCAGCAAACCATCCAGAAGCTGTGGATCTGCGGCCTCCAGCGCGGTGCTGTCGATCTTGTCGGCCAGTTCAGCAATGCTGGGCGCGTTCAGCACCGCAGCCAGCGACAGATCCGCCCCCAACCGGCTGGCGATCCGGGCATTTAGCTGGGTCGCCAACAGCGAATGCCCCCCAAGCGCAAAGAAATTTTCGTGAATGCCGATGGGTTCAAGCGCAAAGAGGTCTTGCCAGATCTCCACCAGAACCTCCTGGGTTGGCGTCTGCGCCCGCGCCAGATCAACGGGTGTATCCTGCCGGGCCTGGCGTTCCAACACCGGTACATTCCGGCGCTCGACCCATTGGGCCCGGCGTTGCTCCAGGTCGCCGGAGGATACAATGACGCGCGGCACCTCGCGTTGCGCCAGCACCCTCAGCAATAGATCACAGGCCGCTTCGGGCTCCATAAAGTAGGTGCTGACAGTGGTGCCAAACCCTGAGACGGCGGATTTCACCTCACCCAGTTGCCAGGCGTCCCAATTGACCGACACCCAGCGGGTGCCGCCCGTGTTGTTCCGCGCCTCGGCAAAGGCATCCAGATAGAGGTTTGCAGCCGCGTAGCTGGAAAACCCCAAGCCGCCAAGCTGCGACGCCAGCGAGGACATCAGGACACAGAAATCTGCTGCGCGGGTCTGTAAAACCCGGTCAAGCACCTGGGTGCCATAGACCTTGGCCTGGAACTGCCGGGCGGCGTTTTCAGGGGTTTCCGAGGTGAGCTCGCAAAAGGTCTGGGTATCAATTGCCCCGGCACAGTGAAAGACGCCGCGAATGGGACCAAGGTGATCTTCGATCCGCTCAAAGGCCACCTCCATGGCGGTCGCATCTGCCACATCTGCCGCCAGCACCATCACCTGCGCCCCGCATTTGCGCAGTGCCCGGATGGCTTCGAACCGGCGGCGAGTGGGGTGGTCGCGGTCCAGCTCCCTGATCTGCTGTAGCGTCAGATGCGGGTCCGGCACAGTGCGGCTGAGCAGGGCCAGCCGTACCGGGCCACGAGAGGCCAGAGACTGCGCCAGCACCAGACCAACCCCGCCCAAACCCCCGGTGATCACATAGCTGCCATCGGCCCGGATCACCCCGGCCTCAGTCTCGGCATCGGTCTCGGCATCGGTCTGGGGCTGGGGCAAGGTCAGCGGCGCCTGGGTTTCCACCATGCGGCGCCCCCGGCGATAGGCGATCAGAAAGCCATCAAGGGGCGGCGCCAGATTGCCCAGAACCAGGCTGGCAATACGGGTTGGATCCTCTGTATCCAGATCCAGAACCTGGGTGGTCAGACCGGGGCGCTCTTGTGGGGCCACCATCATGGCCCCCAGCACCGGGCGTTTGTCCGGCTGCAAACGATCATCCTGACCGGGGTCCGCCAGCCCCGTCCCGACCAGGGTAATCCGGGCCTGCTCCTGGCGGGTCGCGGCGATGGCCTGCACCAATGCGACGAGGGCGTGATAGCCATGGCGCTGGGTGGTTTCAAAACCGGTAAAATCCCTGAGCAGATCAAGATGCAGAAAATGCAGCGGCAGATCCGGTTCTGCTGGCAGGGATTGGATCAGCGTCACCAGGGTATCGCGATCATTCAGCGGCGCGCAGAGCACGCCGGACGATACGGCGCTTTTGGCATCCGGCCAAAATGCCGTGGCTTTTGCGCCTTTGTCACGCAGCGCCTGCAACAGGGCTGTTGCCGCCTCAGATCCATCCATCAGCACCACATAATGCGCCCTTGCCGGCGGTGCTGCACCCAAGGCCAGAGGCGCCGGTTTCCACAGCGGCACCAAGGCCCAGTCCGCCACCGGTTTTCGCGCCGCACGCTCGGGCGCAATTGTCGCTGCGGGCGGCGCAATCCAGTGGCGCTGACGGGCAAAGGGGTAGCTCGGCAGTGGCACGCGGCGGGCAGATCTATCCGCCATCAGCCGCGCCGGATCTACCTCGACCCCGGCGCACCAGAGCGCACCAATCCCCTGCAACAGGGTCTGATATTCCGGTTGTCGCGCATAGGACCAGCGCATCATCGGGGCGACAGATGCGTTGTGCCCTGTGGCGGGTGCCGCGGCAATCGCATGCGAGCAAAGCGACTGTCCCGGCCCCAGCTCTGCCAGCGCCATGCCGTCTTGCGACAGCAGCGTCGTCACTGCATCGCGAAACCGGACGGTCTGGCAAAGATGCCCTGCCCAATACTCTGGGTCGGTGGCCTCTTGTACCGACAGCCAATCGCCGGTCACACAGGAGACACAGGGGATGGCAGGCGGCGCCAAAGCCACGCTGCGGATCACCGCGCTCAGCGCCGGGACGATCTCTGCCATCATGGCAGAGTGATAGGCAAACCCCGCTGCCAGGCTCTGACAGCTATGCCCCTGACCGCGCAGCCCAGTGGCAAAATCGCTGAGCGCCGGGTCCGGCCCCGACACCACGCTCAGCCGCGGGCCATTGGCTGCGGCCAGCGACAGGGTGGCGGGCAGGATCCCCAGCAGTTCGTCCTCGCCCATTGGCACCGCCAGCATTCCGCCCGCAGCGGCGCGGTCGCGGATCAGCGCGGCGCGGGCGGCAACGATGCGCAGGGCATCCGGCAGGGTAAAGACCCCGGCAAGACAGGCCGCGACAAATTCGCCAATGCTGTACCCTGTCATCGCCGAGGGCTGCAGCCCCCAGCTTTGCAGCAGCTGCGCCAGCGCATATTCGGTGACAAAAATTGCCGCCTGCCCATTGACCGGATCCTCCAGCGGGTCCGGCGGGGTGTCTTTGCCGCCGCGCCCCAGCATGGCGCGCATGTCCAGCTTTGCCGCAGGCACCCCTGTCGAGACACTCTCGGGGCAGGCCTGTGTCCAGTCTTTTCCGGCAAAAAGCTGATCGCGGATATCGCCGCTGCGGTGTTTTGCCAGCTCAGTGGCGCAGAGGTCGATCTGGGCACGAAAAAATGGCTCTTGGCAGTAGAGCTCCCAGCCCATCGCCGGGTAGTGATCGCCAAGCCCCGGAAACATAAAGGCCAGCCGCCGGGGTGTTGCACTCTGGGCCGGTAAGGGCTGGCGCAGCTTCCCGGTGGCCTCTGCCAGGCTGGACGCAACCAGGCTCAGCCGCTGTTCCCTGGGTGCTCTGCCGCAGCGCAGGGTATGGGCGACATCCGCAAGATCCGGCGCACCGGGGTGCTCCAGTGCATCTGCCAACTGCTGCGCCATCTGTGTCAGGGCCGCGGCGCTGCGGGCCGAAAGCTGTAGCAGATGCGCCGGGCGGTCCTGATCTGCGACAGGCTGATCTGCCACGGCAGCAGGCGCTTGCAGCACCACATGGCAATTGGTGCCGCCTATGCCAAAGGAGCTGACCCCCGCCCGCATCGGACCACGGTTTGGGTCATGGTGCTGCAGCTGTTGCGGCACGTAGAAACAGCTGTCCTCCAGCCCCAGGGCCGGATTGAGGCTGGAAAAATGCACACTGGGCGGGATTGCCCCATGGCGCAGCGCCAGAACCGCCTTGATCAACCCGGCAATGCCCGAGGCCGCATCCACATGGCCAATATTGCTTTTGACAGAGCCAATGGCGCAGGCTTGGCTGCTCTGGGAAAACACCTCTTTCAACGCCGCCAGTTCAACAGGATCGCCAACGCTGGTGCCGGCCGCATGGGCCTCGATCAGGGTGATACTGTCTGGCGCGGTCCCCGCCAGCTCCTGTGCTTCGGCAATGACCCGCGCCTGCGGCGTAAGCGACGGCGCGGTAAAGCCGATCTTGTCATGGCCGTCGTTATTGACCGCCGACCCCCGGATCACCGCATGAATGGTATCGCCATCCGCCTGCGCATCCTCCAGCCGTTTCAGCGTCACAACCCCGCAGCCGTCACTGGACACCGTCCCAGCCGCCGCCGCATCAAAGGGCCGGCACGCGCCATCCGGCGACAGGATCGAACCCGGCGTGTAGCGATAGCCGCCCACCAGTGGCAGGTGGATCGAAACACCCCCGGCCAGTGCCATGTCGCATTCCAGTGCCAACAGGCTTTGACAGGCCTGATGCACCGCCACCAAGCCGGTGGAACAGGCCGTGCCAAGGCTCATACTGGGGCCAGAGAGGTTCAGGAAATACGAGGTGCGGGTGGCCAGAAAGGTTGGATCATTGCCCACGGCCACGCTAAACACCCCGGATTGATCCAGCAGCGGTTTGTTCGGCCACAGGTGCGACAGCAGATACATCGACAGGATCGAGCCGCCAAACACCCCCACCTGAGCCGCACCGGCCACACCAACCGCGCCATAGCCCGCATGTTCCAGGGCACCATGGGCGCATTCGATAAACACCCGCTGCTGCGGATCCATAAGCGCCGCGTCAGATGGCGCCAAACCAAAGAAATCGGCATCAAAGCAATCGGCATCCTGCAACAGGCCTTTGGCAGCGACATAGCCCTCGGCCTGGAACTCTTCGGCAGGGATCCCCGCCGCCAGCAATTCCTCTGGGGTAAAGCGCGAGATCACATCCCGACCCTCAGCCAGGAGCTCCCAGAAGGCATCAATATCCGGCGCGCCGGGCAACCGGCAGGCCATGCCAACAACGGCAATGGCGCTGTCGTCAAAATCTATCGCGCTCATACCAGGCTCCGGCGGCGCGCGGCCATACGCCCCCGCCCCGTTTTGCGCTCTGCCGCGCGGGTGTGATCTGTGGATGCTGCCGCTTCAGATGTACCAGACAATTCCGGGGTGGCCGACAATAGGTGGCGCGCCTGCCCCGAGATGGTCGGGAATTTGAACAGATCTGTCAGCGCGATCTGGCGACCTGCGGCGGCGCTCAACCGGCTTTGCAGATCCAGTAGCAGCAGCGAATGACCGCCCTGCTCAAAGAAGCTGCCCTGCAGGGTCACCTCCTGGTTCAGCACCTCCCGCCAAATCGCGGCGACCTGTGCCTCCTGGCTGTCAAAACCATCCAGAACGGCTGTTGCCTTGACGGGGCCGGAGTCAGGGCCGAAATCAGGGCCAGCGTCAGGGCACGCCTTTTTCAGCTTTTGGCGCAAGGCCTGATGATCCACCTTGCCCGAGCTGTTCAGCGGCAAGTGATCAATCTCAACAATCTGCTGCGGCACCATGTAATCCGGCAGCTGCCTCTGCACCTGGCTGCGCAGCGCTTCGGGATTCAGCCCCACTGGTTTGGCCAGCGGCAGCGGGCCTTTTGCAAAGAAATCTGCATGGAAGGCAGAGCTGCAAAAACCACGATCATGGTGACAGGCCTGGATGTCAAAACCCAGCACCTGTTGCGCCGCGATGCTCTGCCCCGAAATCCGATAATCCGTATGCAGCCCATCATCGCTGAGCACGGCGCCAAAGCTGGCGTCAATTTGATCCCCCACAGCCATCTGACGGCCCCGCGCGTCCAGAGGCAAAAAGACCGGCAACCAGCAATGTTCATGGTGCAAGATATCCAGCACCGGCCCGGCCCCACAGTCCAGAGTGAGCCAGACCAAAAAGCCGTCACAGCGGCCTGCGCGGGCAATCTCAAACCGGGCCTCGCCTTCGTACTCGGGCTGCACCTGATCGCGGTAATCAAAATCTTCAAAGCTTTGCGGCTCCGCCAAAAGATCATCGTAGCCCAGCCCCCGCACCGAAAGGCGTAGATCAAACGGGCCGCCATTGGCGTCAAAAATACGCTCGACATAGCGGCGGGCGAGCGGACCAAAGCCAAGGTTAGCCCGCAGCCTGTCCGGCAGTTGTACCGGGGCAAACAGGGTGCGCGACCGCTCTGGAATGACCTGCGCACCGGGTCGCAACAAATGCCGGGTGCCATTGATAATGCTGGCAGCACCTTCGGCATTTCCAATCGCCCCAACAATTTCCGAGACCGACACATCCGCCGGCTCTGGCAGGATGACTTTGGTGGCATCGCCATGGATCAGGGTAATCCGATCCTGCAGGCCAAGCTGGCGTAGCCGCGCCTGGGCCTTCAGATAGGTCTCTTCCAGCAGCTCAATTGCATAGACATGGCGCGCGCCGGCCTCGATGCAAAAGCGCGCCAGCAGCGCTTCGGGGCCGGTGCCGATATCGACAACCACCTTGCCCGGCACATGGTGTGCAATAGCGGCGCGATAGCTGTCGTTGCGCCGCTCGTCGCTGGTCATCGCGTAATAGGCCAGATCGTCATAGACCAGAAATTCAGAAATCGACGGCCACCACTCAGCACCGGGATTGGGCGCCACAAAGGCTGTGAGCTGCTTATCCGCGCCCTCCCCCACCGCCAGCACCGCGGCCTCGGCAACCTCGGGGGAGAGACACAGGGCCGCCTCGACCTCGCCGGGTTCAACGCGATAGCCCCGCAGCTTGAGCTGCTGGTCCCGCCGCCCCAGATAGTCGATCTGCCCGTCCTCCAGCCGTCGCACCATATCGCCGCTGCGGTAAAGCCGCGCGCCCGGAGTGGCATCAAAGGGATGCGGCACAAAGGCTGCCTTGGTTTGTGTCGCGCGCTGCCAATAGCCCCGCGCCAGTTGTGGCCCACCCAGATACAGCTCACCCGCGACGCCGATTGGGCAGACCCGCATGTCGCTGTCCAGAATATAGGTCTCAACCCGACCCAGCGCGCGCCCGATGCTGGGCTTGCGCCCATCCGGCGTCACCTGCCCCAGGGTGGCGCAGACGGTGCATTCCGTTGGGCCATAGGCATTGAGAAAAACCCGGCCCGGTGCCCAGACCTTGACCAGCTCTGCCGGACAGGGCTCACCGGCGGTGACCAGCACCCGCAAATCAGGCAGATCACAATGGGGCAAACGGGAAAGAACCGTGGGCGGCAATGTCACGGTGCTGATCCGCCAGCGCGCCAGCAGGGAGAGGAACTCCTGGCTGGGCAGCAGCTGCCTGCGCGGCGCCATATACAGCGTCGCCCCGGACAAAAGCGCGGTAAAGATCTCTGACACCGAGGCGTCAAAGCTGAAGGCGGCAAACTGCAGCACCCGCGCGCCTTTGGCGATCTGGAAGGCTTTGCTTTGGGCTGCAATCATCTGCGCCAGCGCGCCATGTTCAATCACCACCCCCTTGCGGCGTCCGGTGGAGCCGGAAGTATAGATCATATAGGCCGCATCCGCCCCCTGGGGCAGGGTCGCAAGCGGGCCGTTCGGCAGATCCCGGCAGTCCGCGCCATCCTCCTGACAAAGATAGACCTCAGCACGCGGGGCGGCCTGCGTCATGTCAGGCAGGCCATCCATGGTGCTGGCATCCACCAGAACCAGCGCCGCCCGGGCATCCGCAATGAGCTCCCCGATCAGGGCCGGGGGCAGGCTGGCGTCCAGCGGCACATAGGTGCCCCCAGCCTTGAGCGTCGCCAGTAGCGCCACCAGCCGGTGCAGACCGGGCTCCTGGCAGATCACCACCCGGTCCCCGGTGCGCAGGCCCAGCCCAATCAGCCGACGGGCCATCTGATTGCAGCGCTGATCCAGCGCGCGGTAGCTGAGCCGCTGATCGCCGTCGGCGGTCCAGAACACAGCGGCGATGTCATCCGGGCAGCGCTGCACCTGCTGGGCAAACCCCCGCGCCACCGACAGCTCCAGATCCGCGGGGGGCGCCCAGGCCTGATCCCTGACCCAGTTCTGGGTCAGCAGCTCCCGCTCTGAGCTGGACAGCGGGTCTATCTGCCCCAGCTGCCCGGTTGCCAGATCCGCCATCGATAGCATCACCTGCTGAAACTGAGTCAGAATGCGTGCCGCCATTGCAGCGTCAAACCGGCTCCGATCAAAGCCGATGCCGATCTGCTGGCTCTCGCGGACGCTGAACAGCAGGGTTACGGGAAAATTGGCCCGCTCGGTGAACTCCGCCGCGCCAAGGCTGATCCCGCCCGCCTGGGTGCGATAGGTGTTTTCGCCAAAATCCTCAAACACCAGCAGGCTGTGCAGCAAGGTCTGATCCGCAGGAAGCCCGGTCAGTTGTTGGATCTCTGCAAGCGGCATATGTTCGTGCTGACGGCTGCGCAGCAATTGCGTTTGCAGCGCGCGAAGGGCAGCGGTCAGATCGGTCTCTGCAGCCAGTGCCACCCGGACCGGCAGGGTGTTGATAAAGAGACCAACCATGGTTTCAACGCCGCGCAGAGCTGCCGGACGACCCGAGGTGGCGGTGCCAAAGACCACATCATGCTGACCTGTATAGCGACCAAGCAGCACCGCCCAGGCCAGCTGTACAAAACTATTGAGCGTGACCCCGTGGTGGGCCGCCGCCTGACGCAACCGGTCCATCTCCCCGGCGTCCAGATCAAGAAAGCGCAGCCCATAGTTTGGCGCGTTCGCTTTCACAGGCATGGCAGCGCCCAGATCCACGGGCGCCGGATTGTCCAGCCCAGTCAAAAGCTGCTGCCAGTAGCTTTGGGCTGCGGCTTTGTCCTGTTGCAGGGTCCAGGCAATAAAATCCTTGAACGGGCGCACCTGCGGCAGCGCGATTTCCCTCCCCTTAATCAATGCCTCATAACAGTGCAGCACCTCATCCAGCACAATGGGGCCAGACCAGGCATCCAAAATCGCGTGGTGCCAGCTCCAGATCAGGTGATGCTCCCCCGCTGGCAGCGCCACCAGCACAAGACGCATCATCGGCGCATGGCTCAGATCAAAACCGGCCTGGCGTTCCGCCTGTTTTTCCTGCTGCAAGGCCGCGTCATGCCTCTCGGGAGGCAGCTGCGACAGATCCACATGGCGCAGCGGGACTTTGACACGGGGAACCACCAGCTGCGCCGGCTGCGGCAGACCATCCCAGGCAAAGCCGGTGCGCAGTGGCGCATGGCGGGTCATCACCTGCCGCCATGCCTGTTCAAACGCCGCCAGATCCAGCGCCCCGCGCAGGGGACAGGAATACTGTTCAACATAAAGATCTTTGTCCGCAGCGCAGAGCGACTGAAACAACATTCCCGCCTGCATCGCCGTGAGCGGATAGGCCTCGAGATCCTGTGGGGTCTGCATGTGGGTTTCCCTCCTGATCAACTGTCGTCCTGATCAAATGTGACAAGCCGCGCCGCTCTGGACAGCAGCGCGGGATCAAACAGCTCTTGGATATTTTCCTTGGCGGTGGCCTTGGCAATGGATTTGAGCTGGTCCTTGTCCGCCCGCGACAGGGCAGCCAAATCAACCTGTTGCGCGATGGCGGCGATGGTTCGGTTGATAAAGACATCCGCCGCCTCAAGTGGCAGGCCCAGATCCTGCGCCCGCGCCGCCAGTTTGATGGATTTGATACTGTCCCCGCCGGCGGCAAAGAAATCCTCCTGCACCGAGACAGTGTCGCGGCCCAAAAGCCCGGCCCAAATATCCGCGATCTGCTGTTCCGTTTTGGTTTTAGGCGGAACCAGCTCGACCCGCGTCAGGTCTGGCCAGGGTGGGTCCGGCAGCGCCTTCACGTCACGTTTGCCATTTGCCGTCAGGGGTATTTCCGGCAGCGCCACCAGCACATCCGGGATCATCGAATAGGGCAACCGCTGGCTGAGGTTGGCGCGCACCTGGATATGATCCGGGGTCTGCCCGCCAGCAGCCACGATATAGCCCACCAACCGCATCTGTCCCTCGGGGTCAGGGCGCGGCTGGACCAGAGCGCTGGAGATCTGCGGATCCGCCACCAGCGCCGCTTCAATCTCGGCAGGTTCAATGCGCACCCCCTGTAGCTTGACCATGGTGTCGAGCCGCCCCAGGAAATCAATCCGCCCATCGGCACGCCGTCGGGCCATATCCCGCGACCGGTACAACCTGGCGCCCGGACGATCAGAGAAAGGATCGGGCAAAAAGGCCGCCTCGGTTTTGGCGGCGTCACCGCGATAACCCCGCCCCACACCGATACCGCCGATATAGAGCTCCCCCGTCACCCCCGGCGGCACCGGATGCAATGCCGGATCCAGCACATAGGCCGCCATGTTGCGGATCGGCGTGCCAACGGTGATGATCGGCGCGATATCATCCTCGGGCAGCATTTTGACCAGCCGATAGTGGCATTGGTCATCGGAACATTCCGTTGATCCATAGGTGTTCAGGATTGGAATATCCGGGTAAAGCGCCAACCAACGATGACAGAGCTCGGTCGGCAGCGCCTCCCCCGTGGGGACCAGCCAGCGCAGCGCGCCGAGATCCGGTGGCTGGCCCGCGGCCTCGGCCTCTTCGATCAGGGCACGCATCATGGAGGGCACCACTTGCAGCACCGTCACCCCACTGGCACGACAAGCGGCAAACAGCCGCGCCGGGTCTTCGATATCTCTGTCGCCAATCACCCGCACCGAGCCACCACAGGCCAGCGGAGCCAGATTTTGCCAGACCACCACGTCAAAGCTGGCCGGCGCATTCTGCGCCAGGCAATCCGCAGCACTGAATCCCAGATCCTCCAGCTTGCCTAAGCTGTGGTTCACCATGCCCAGATGTTCAACCATCACCCCCTTTGGCGTGCCGGTAGAGCCGGAGGTGAACATCATATAGGCCAGATCTGTGTCCCCTGGCAGGCTTGGCAGATCTGGCAAGGCGTGATCCTGCGCTTGCGACAACAGTGCTTCGATGCTCACCACCTCTGGGCCTGTCGCGCCCAGAGCAAGTCGCAGCGCCGCCTCTGTCGCGGCAGAGGTCAGAACCAGGCGGCTGTCGCTCAGGCCTATGACCTGTTGCAGCCGTTTTGGCGGCGTGTCCGGCGCCAGCGGCAAAAACGCGCCCCCGGCGCGCTGGGTGCCAAGCATGGCCACCGCCAGATCACAGCCGCGCGGCAGCACCAGGGCAACCATAGATTCACGGCTGACCCCGCGCACCGCCAGCGCCCGCGCCAGATGCTGCATTCTGTCTTGCAAGGCGATATAGCTCAGCTGCTGGTCAGGGCAGGAAATCGCCGGGGCCTGGGGCGTTTTATGCGCCCAGTATTCAAACAGCTCCGCCAGGGATTTTTGCTCTGGTGGCGCAACAACTGGCCCTTTGGCGGCCGCTATCACCGCATCTGCTTCGCTGGCCTGCAACAGCGGCAGCCGGGCCACCGGCTTTGTTGGCTGCTGGATCAGCCCCTGCAACAGCACCCGAAAACAGGCCGCGATATTTGCAATTGTAGCCCCCGAGAACAGCGCCCTGTCATATTTCCATGCCGCCTGCATCCGGCCCAGGCTGTCACGTTTCATTTCCAGGTTGAGATCAAATTGCCCATCCTGCTGCGCCATCGGTATGCCACTGAGTTCCAGATCCGCAAAGGGCACGGGGCTTTCGCCTTCTCCCGGCAAAAAGGCGTTTTGCAGCGCGCCGTAGCGGTGGAATTTTTGCAGCACAAAGGTGGTTTGAAACACCGGCGGACGGCTCAGATCCCGTACCGGGGCGAGGCGATCAACAATCTGCGAAAACGGCACCTCCTGATGTTTCATCGCCTGCAGCAGCCGGTCCCGCAGTGCAGCAACATGGCTGGCAAATGTGGCCGTCTCGTCGAACACTGCCTTCAGCGGCAGCATATTGATAAAATCACCAATGATCCCAGCGGTTCCGGGCAGGGTGCGCCCGGAAAACGGCGTGCCGACCATCAGCTGGGATTGTCCGGAAAACCGATGCAAGAGCGTTTGATAGGCGGCCAGAAGCACAACAAATACGGTGGTATCCTGGGCGCGTGCCAGGGCCTCGATCCCGGAGGTTATCTCCGCATCCAAGGTCTGAAAATGTGTTGCACCGTCAAACTGTTGCCGGGCCGGGCGGGCAAAATCCGTAGGCAGATCCAGCGCCGGTAAATCCCCTGCCAGCTCCTGCGCCCAATAGTCCAGCGCCGCCTGATGTTTGCCGCCCTCCTGTGCCAGCTGCATGGCCTGCACATAGTCGCCATAGGTCACCGGCAGATCCGGTAAAACAGCCGGAACCGCAACGTTGGCATCCCTGCCGGAACACTGCGGCTGGACCTGACATTGAGCTGCATACAGCTGCTGCAGCTCATCCATCAGCACCACCAGCGACCACAGATCGCCGGTGATATGGTGCATCACCAGACAAAACACATGGGACTCTGCCCCGCACCGCCACAAATGCGCCCGCAGGCTGGCGTCACCGCGCAGATCAAAGGGGCGCCGTGCGGTTGCCTCAAGATCCTGTTGCAGGGCCTCCTGGCTCCATCCCTCGGCATCCCGGTGCTGGATGCGGGGGCTCTGGTTCGGGTGATTGCCCTGACGCACAATACCGTCCTCTTCGACAAAAGCGCAGCGCAGGCAGGCGTGGCGCGCGACCAGAGCCGCAAAGGCGCGGTCCAGCGCCCCGCGATCCAGGGCGCCCCGGATATGCATCGGAAACACCATGGAAAAGGCGGTGCTTTCAGGTGCCATTTTCCACAAAAACCACAGGGACTGCTGACCCTGGCTAAGCGGATACCACGCCTCAGAGCCGCCCATCCGGTTGCGCAGCAGGCTCTTGAGATGGGCTTTCAGGGCGTCTTTGCTGGCGCTCACCGGTGGGGATTCTTTTGTCATGTGACCTCCGGTGTCGTGCGATCAAGACGCGCGATCAGCTCTGCCAACTCCTGCTCCGACAGGTCATCTGCCCCGGCCAGCAGCGACATCAGATCTGTGGGCGCGACCTCCGCCTGTGACCCATCAGCAGGGGGCGCATCGATATCTGGAATTGTCACGCCGGGCAGGCCCGCGACATGGGTGGCAAGCGCCACAATGCTGCGGTGCTCCCACACCAGCGCGGCCGGCAGATCCACATCGACCCAGTCCTCCAGCGCACCGGTGAGCAACATCGCCGCAACCGAATCCATGCCAAAGCTGGAAAACCGGGCGCTCTCGTCGATCTCTGCCGCATCAATCTGAAACTCCGAGGCCATCCAGCGTTTGATCCAAGTGCTCAGCGCCCGGGTTTCTGCTCCCTCCCCAGCGGCAGGCGCCGTGGCGGCGGGAGCTGCAGCCAGGGCTGGCGCCTGCGGCACCGGGGTGGCCTGCGGTGTATTGCGCCGGATCAAGCCATCAAGATCGGTCTCGACCCCGGCCATCTGTTGTTCAACATCGCCAATCGCCGCCGCGCAACTGTCGCGCAACGCATCCATTTCTGTCCGTTCCAGCCGCACCGCCAGCGCCGGAGAGACCGTAAGCGCCCTGGCCCAGGCCAGATCAAACTGTCGCCGCGCCCAATCCTGTGCGCGGGTCTCGGCAGGGTCTGGGGCTGTTCCCTTGGCCTGCGCCTGATACCGCAGGCAGGCCAGCATCAGGCCATAGCTTGCCGCTGCGCCAATCGACAGATGCGCCTGTGCCTTGGCTGCAGCATGGCCCCCCCACTGGGCCTGATGGTCCTGATGATACTGCCAGATCTGCTGGGCGCTTGAGGCCAGCTCCGTGCCCAGCTCCGGCTGCTGCAACTGGCCGCCAACATAGTTCACCAAGGTCTCTGGGAACTGTGCCAATCGCGCCCCGATATGGGCGTTCATCGGCTCTGTTGGTCCTTCGAAAATACGCAACACCCGCGCGTCGCGCAGGATCTGCGGCGCAATATTCGTCTCGATGTAGCCCCGCCCCGCCATCTGCTGGATCAGCCCGTCAGCGGCCGTCCAGGCATATTCCGGCGCCAGCGATTTGCAGGCACAAAACAGCTCGGTCGGCAGCGATTGACCCGCGTCCAGCTGCGCCGCAACCCTGCGCACCATGGCCTCGATGCCGCTGGCGGCACTGGCCAGTTCAGCGATCCGCAGGCTGGTTGCCGGATTGTCGAGCAAGGCCCCCGTGGCAATCTCGCGGCGGCTGCCGTGGCGCAGCATCAGTTGCAAACAGCGCTTCACCACCCCAAGCGACATCACGGCGATTGCAAAGCGGCCATATTCCATCGCATCCGTTGCCGCGACCATGCCCTGTCCGATCTCGCCCAGTCGCTGATCCGCGGTGACCTGCACCCCGTCCAGAACAACCTGGTTCTGCACCATGGCCCGCAGCCCCAGCGTCAGCGCTTCGGGGCCTTGGCGCAGCCCCGCAGACTCGGCGTCCAGCACAAAGCCGCTGACCGCCTGACCGCCGCCTTGCGGGTCTTCTAGCCGCACAAAGGTATTGATCACCCCAGCCCAGGCCGCAGAACCCGACCACCGCTTGGTTCCCTGCAACTGCCAGCCGCCAGCGCCATCGGGCAGCCCGCGGGCAGAAAGGTTGCGGATATTGGAACCGGCACCGGCCTCGGTCATGGCAAAGGAGGCCAACCTGCGCCCCGAGGCCAGGTCCGGCATCAGCCGATCAACAAGATCCGGTTGCCCATGGCGCAGGATCGGGCGCAGCCCCAGCGCATTATTGACCACCGTAAAGGAGGCCAATGTGGTGTCGATCGCTGCCATCTGCTGTACGACATCGACAATATCGGTATTGCGCAGCCCCAGACCGCCATAATGTTTTGGTGCCACCATGCCCAACAGGCCCTGGTTGGCAAAATCCATCACCACATAGGGCGGCATTGTCCGCCGCTCGTCCATCAGCCGCGAGTTCAACCGGGTTTCGCCATAGTCCCGCAGCCAGCTGATCAGATCGGCGGTTTTTGCCGTCAAAGCCTCGGACTCTGCACCAGAGGCTGCCAGCTCTGCGTCCCCCGCCTGGGGGGCTGGCTTATCCGCTGGTGGGGCGGCGGTCGCCGGCGCGTAGCGCGGGGAAATCCAGCGCGCCTCACCCGTGAAGGTACCAGCGGCAAACCCCAAGCGACAGGCATGACGCTTTTTCTTGCCGGTATGGGTTTTGGGCACGCCCTTGGGCGGCAACAGAACCAGCGCCCCAAGATCAAGATCGTGCTGTTCGGCCACCTGTGCCCGGATGATAGCAACCAGATGCTGCTGTAGGTCCTCAGCTGCGGCGCCACCGCGGCGCAGGGTCCGAAGCGCACTGCGGGTGACCTCATGCACCACCACCAGCCGGGCCGCACTGCCGCTGACGCGGCCACTATTGCCGCCAGTACCACCTGTGACCTCGGCAGGAATTTCACTGGAAAATACCACAGCCCCACCCGGCTCCAGCGCCGGATCGCAGGCCTCAACCGTGAGTTCGATATCCTCGGGGCTGTAATTGATGCCACGCAGCACCATCACGTCGTCCAACCGGCCAATGACAATCAAACCCTGGTTGCAAAACCCGCCCAGATCGCCGGTGCGCAGCCAGTCTCCTGACTCTCCGGTTCCTGGTTCTCCGGCTCCTGACTCGCCGGCCAGATGCGCATGGAACTTCTCTTGGGTCAGCGCCGCGCGCTGCCAATAGCCTGCGGCGACAGAAGGTCCCTGCACCCAGATTTCGCCAATGTCACCAATGGCGCAGGCCTGCCGGGTGTCAGGGTTCACGATCCTGAGCTCACAGCCAAGCGGCGCGCCGCTACAGACCACCAATTCGCGGTGACGCTGCTGCGGGTCAGCCACCGGAACCAACCGCCGCTGTTGCAGCGCATCGCTGTCAAACCTTTCCCATGTCAGCGCATTGCCAGGGCCATTGACGCTGATTACCAGGGTGTTTTCCGCCATGCCATATGACGGGCACTGCACATCCGGTCCCAGACCGTTCGCGGCAAAGCGATCCGCAAAGCGGCGCACGGTCTGCGCCCGGACCGGCTCTGCCCCATTCAGCAGGGCCACAACAGCGGACAGATCGAGATCGGCAGTCGCACTGCGTGGCAGCGCCAGGCAGGCGTCAAAGGCAAAATTGGGCGCCGCAGAATGGGTCACCCCATGGTCCTGCATCGCCTGCAACCAGCGCACCGGTCGTTGGGCAAAATGGGTGGGGGGCATCAACAGGCTATGACTGCCGGAAAAGACCGGCACGATGCAGCCAAAGATCAGCCCCAGATCATGGTAATGTGGCAGCCAGCACAAAAGGCGGCTGGTGTCCGGGATCGCAAAACTGGCACAAACATCGGCGGCATTGCTGGCGATATTGTCGTGGCTGATTGCCACCCCTTTGGGCGCTGACGTGGATCCTGATGTATATTGCAAATGCGCAATATCTGCGCCGCTCAGATCGGGATCCAGCCAGGGCCGCTCTGATGTGGTGGTCGGCAGATCCTCGATGGCGAGAACCCGCAGGTCCGGCAGCGCCTCACAAAGTCGCGCGCGCATTTCACGGGTGGAAATTACCAGCCGGGCGCCACAATCTGCGGCAACGTTCTGCGTGTGATCCATCGGGCGATTCAGCTGTGGGTATTTGATCGGCACAGCAATGGCACCGGCATAAAGGCAGCCAAAATAACTGTGCAAAAACGCCAGCCCGGCAGGCAGCGCGATGAGGACCGGCGCCTGTCTAAGCTCAACACCCATGGCCTCGGCCTCTGTCTGCAAGCCCAAAGCCAGCGCCCGCGCCGCTGCGTCCAGCCCCCGATAGCTTAGTTTTTCAGGCGGCTGAGACGGCGACGACAGGAAAGAAAATGCAGTTCGATCCTCAGCGGCTGCGCGATCTTGCAGCGTTCTGATCAAGCCTTTTTCAAAATCCATCCGTCGAATCCTTTCCTCACCCCTTGGGGTAAAACTCACAACCTCCGGCACCGCTCATCGCCCGGAGCCAGCACTCTCCAACCAAGGCCAGACCGGCTTGGGACCAGTAGCCAGCGCCGTCGCTTTTGGGCCTCAAACGGGTCAGTTTTTCGTTTGGTTTTGTGGCTTTCACCCAAATTTCAAACCGTTGAAGCTGTTGTTCCGGCCGATGCCCCAGGCAGACAAGCAGTGCTTTGGCCCCCCGCCAAAAGCGCATGGCATCGAAAATCTACAAGAAAACTATCGGCGTGAACCTCGCCATATATTTGAAACCACAAAACAATTATCAATACAACCTGTATTTGCAATTATGAAATCAAAACAATATATAGATGTTTGAAAAATTTCATGCTAGTCTTCCACGCCTGACGCAAGATTCCCAAGTATGCTCAGTTGTGGCATGGTCGGCGGATGAGACGCTCCGACATCTGCCTTTACCTTGGCCCCGCCGACCGCACCGAGCTGCAAGCCCTGATCGCCAACCGCAACACGCCGCGCAAGCTCGTCTGGCGGGCCGAGATCGTGCTGGCCACGGCCGATGGGAGTGGCACCACCGAGATCATGCGGCAGACGGGCATGTCGAAGCCGACGGTCTGGCGCTGGCAGGAGCGGTATCTCGATGAGGGCGTGGCGGGGCTCAAGCGGGACAAGACGCGGCCCTCTCGGGTGCCGCCGTTGCCTCGGGAGGTCCGGCTGAAGGTGATCGCGAAGACCGTGCAGGAGGCCCCGCCCAATGCCACGCACTGGAGCCGCGCGTCGATGGCAGAGGCGGTGGGAATTTCGGCTTCGAGCGTGGGGCGCATCTGGGCCGATGCCGGGCTGAAGCCGCATATCGTGAAGGGCTTCAAGGTCTCGAACGACCCGATGTTCGAGGAGAAGGTCACCGAGATCGTCGGCCTCTACCTCGACCCGCCGGACCGCGCGGTCGTGCTCTGCGTCGACGAGAAGTCCCAGATCCAGGCGCTCGACCGGACCCAGCCGGGGCTGCCGCTCAAGAAGGGACGCGCTGCCACGATGACCCACGACTACAAGCGCCACGGCACCACCACGCTCTTCGCCGCGCTGGACGTGAAGTCGGGCCTGGTCATCGGAGAATGCATGCCGCGCCACCGCGCCAGGGAGTTCCTGAGTTTCCTCCGCCGTATCGACCGGGCGGTGAAGAAGCCCCGCGACATCCATCTCGTGCTCGACAACTACGCCACCCACAAGACGCCCGAGGTGCAGGCCTGGCTGGAGAAGCATCCCCGCTTCAAGCTGCATTTCACGCCCACAAGCGCGTCCTGGATGAACCTCGTCGAGCGCTTCTTCGCCGAGATCACCGCCAAGCGCATCCGCCGCGGCAGCTACTCCAGCGTCGACGACCTCGAGGACGCAATCTACGATTACCTGCTGCAGCACAACGCCAAGCCGAAGCCCTTCGTCTGGAGCAAGACCGCCGAAGACATCCTCGCCCGGGAGCGGCGCGCACTCGACGCGCTCGACCTTATCAGAGGAAATCGGTAGCAAATGTCAGACTCGGAACACTAGCAAGATGTTCTTGCATGGGTTGTTTACAAATTCTTTGCAGTTGCAAATTTTTCCATGCAAATACCCTGTTTGACATTTTGCGAGGAGACCCACCGTGGAAAAAGCGGAAGCCAAAGCCCAAAAAGACTCCATGAAAGCTGACCTGAAAGCCAAACATAAGGCAAAAGGAAAGGCCGAGGGGAAAGCCCAGAAAGATGAAAGAAAAGCCAAAGCCAAGGACATGAAAGGCGCCGAAAAAGCGGGTAAGGATGCCGCCAAAACCTCTGCCAAATCGGTCAAGGCCAAAGAAAAAGCCGCAGCCATGGCCGGCTGACCGCTGCGCCGAAACGTCGGGCACCTTTGCGCCAGTCGCAGGGTGTCCTCCGTTCCTTCGCAGACCCGAGATCAGGACACAGATTAGCAGCACATGGTGCCTGCGCACGTTGCCTGCACACTGGATCACCTGCACACTGGTCACCTGCACACTGGGATTTCCCGGCGTTCAACCGAGGCCATCTAACCGGGGCCATCTGCTTGGGCATTGGCGGAGCCATCCAGGGGGCATCAGGGGTCACGCAAATTGGCGCCGCCCGCTGCAAAGCCCTGCCTTGCCTTGGCCCCACCTTGCTTTGGCCCCAAGAGGGGGATGAATTGGAACTATCCGATCTTTCTGAGTTTCACCACATCACGGGCGGATGCCTGGATTGCGGCCAGCAGCAGCCCATCACCGCGCGCAGCCTGACCTGCGGTTGCGGCGGAAATCTTGAGCTGCGGCAGCCAATTTCGACCTCCCCCGGCAGCCTGCGCCAGCGCCTCACAGATTACGCTCAAAACGCCAGTTCGCATGGCATGTGGCAGTTTGAGGCCTTTTTGCCCGTAGGCGCCGAATGGAGATCCCATCTGCAGGTTGGCAACACCCCCCTGCTGGATCTGGGCACCACGCGTGACATAAGGCTATGGCTCAAGGATGAGACCCGAAACCCCTCCGGGTCGCTGAAAGACCGCGCCAGCGAATTGGTTCTGGCCGTGGCAGCGGCCTTTGGGATCGACGAGGTTGTCATGGCCTCGACCGGCAATGCTGCGGCCTCGCTGGCGGCGATTGGCGCGGCGCAGAAAACGCGGGTAACCGTGGTGGTGCCGCAGGATATCCCGGTGGCAAAACTGGCCCAAATCCAGGCCTTTGGGGCCGAGGTGCACCGGATTGACGGCCCCTATGCTGCGGCCTGCACGGTGGCTGGCAAACTGGCCCAGGCCCGTGGCGCCATGAACCGGACAACCGGGCTCAACCCTTTCACCCGCGAGGGCAAAAAGACCTGTGCCCTGGAAATCGCCCGGCAAATGGACTGGCTGCCCCCCGATTGGGTCGTCGTCCCTACCGGGGATGGCAATATCCTCAGCGCCATGGCCAAGGGCTTTGCCGATCTCAAAGCCTGCGGAATGATCCAGCACTTGCCCCGGCTGCTGGCGGTTCAGACCGCCGCCGCCTGCCCCATCGCCCAGGCATTTGACTCTGCGCTGCAGGGCGGTGCCCCGGACACCTGCGCTGACAGCATCAACGTCCCCGCACCGATGGATCTGCGGGCCGCCGTCCTGGCGCTTCACCACAGCGGTGGCCGCGCGGTGGTGGTGGATGACGCAGAGATAACACATGCCGTGATGACACTTGCCTCCCACTTTGGTGTCTTTCTGGAGCCCTCTGCTGCCGCCGGATATGCGGGGTTTGAAAAGCTGCAAAAACAGGGCCTGTTTGCACCCGGGGATCGGGTGGTGCTGTTGGGCACTGGCACCGGGTTGAAAGATCTGCGGGTGGCGATCGCCGCCACTGAGGCCCATACCGCCCCCTGCCTGCATCCTGACGACTGGCGCTCTTTGGTGGCGCCCGCCGCCCCGCTGGGACACTGAGCCATGTGCGGGATCTGCGGCGCCTTTTCCGCCTCCGGGCCACCGCCTGCCGCGCCGCAGGTGGTGGCACAAATGCAGGCGCAATTGGTGCATCGCGGCCCTGATGACGACGGCATGTTCCTGGATGACCGGGTGGGGCTTGGGTTTCGCCGCCTTGCCATAGTCGATCTGGAAGGCGGCAACCAACCGATATCAAACGAGGATGGCAGCCTTTGGCTGATCTGCAATGGGGAGATTTTCAACGCTCCCAGCCTGCGCAAACGACTGATCCGGCAGGGCCACCATTTTGCCACCGGATCAGATGTAGAAGTCATCCTGCATCTCTATGAAGACCACGGCGAAGCGCTGCTGGAACAGCTCAACGGTCAGTTTGCCTTTGCCCTGTATGACAGCGGCAAAAAACGCCTGTTCTGTGCCCGTGATCCCTTTGGTGTGGCGCCCTTCTTTTATACCCACGTGGACAGCGCCCTGGTCTTTGCTTCGGAAATAAAGGCGATCCTGACCTATCCCGGCGTCGCGCGCGAGGTGGACCTGACCGGCCTGGACCAAATCCTGTCGCTGCCCGGGCTGGTCAGCCCCAGGACCATGTTCAAGGGCATTCACAGCCTGCCCCCGGGGCACAAACTGGTGGCAGACGGCGCCGGAACCCGCAGCAGCGCCTACTGGGATCTCGACTATCCGACCAGTGCCGCGCCGCCGCACAGTGGCGAAAATTTCAGCGCCGCCGTCTGCGAGGCGCTGGCCAGTTCGGTTGAGCGCCGGCTGATGGCGGATGTCCCGGTTGGCAGCTATCTCAGCGGCGGGTTGGACAGCGCCTTTATCACCGCCCTGATGGCTGACAACAGCGTCAAACCGCTGAACAGTTTTTCAGTCTGCTTTGATCAAGCCATGTTTGACGAAGACAAATATCAAAGCCTGGTGGCCGACAGGACCGGCAGCCGTCACCGCAGCACCCTGCATCCGGCAGCGCATATTTCTGCCGCCCTGCGGCATTCGATCTGGCATGCGGAATGCCCGATCAAGGAAAGCTACAATACCGCCTCGCTGACGCTCTCCGCCGCAACCCGTGACGCCGGGGTGCCGGTTGTGCTGTCCGGGGAGGGCGCGGATGAGCTGTTTGCCGGCTACCTCGGCTATCGCTACGACGCCTTTCGTGCCCTGCGCGGTCAGGCAGCCCCCTGCCCCGCCGAAGCCGCGCTGCGCGCCCGGGCCTTTGGCGCGGCGGATGTGTTTTATGAAAAAGACCTGCTGTCCCACGAAGCACAGCGCCGCAACCTCTATGCCGCACCGCTGGCCGGGGATTTGCAGCAGTTTTGTTTTTCCAACACGCCCCTGGTGGACGAAAGCAAGATCCGGGGGCGTCATGTGATCCATCAGCGCTCTTATCTGGATTTCAAACTGCGCCTGGGGGATCATCTGCTTGGGGATCATGGCGACCGGATGCTGATGGCCAATTCAGTTGAGGGCCGGTTTCCCTTTCTGGACCGCGACCTGGTACAGCTGGTGACCCGGATCCCGCCGGATCAGCTGCTGCATGGGTTTGAGGAAAAACACGTGCTGAAACAGGCCGCCAAACACCATGTGCCCGCCGAAATCATCGCGCGTGAAAAATTTGCCTTTGCCGCCCCCGGCAGTGCCTTTCTGCTGTTGCAGGACTGCCCCTGGATCGCGGATCTTTTGTCGCCCGCGACAATCCGGGCGCAGGGCTATTTTGACGTTGCCGCAGTCGAGGCGCTGAAACATGCTGCTCTGAGCGAACCTGCCCTGCCCTCGGGCGGGGCGCCGGATGACGCGCTTTTGACGGTGCTGAGCTTTGGCATTTTCCTGGAGTGTTTTGACATGCCCCTGCTGGGGCCGGGAGGCACATGATGGGGATCGTGGTGGCCGTATCTGGTACGTCTGGCGCGGGCAAAAGCACCCTGATGCGCCATCTGGCAGAGCTGCAGGGCGGCGCCGCCTTGATGCATTTTGACGATTACATAGAACTGGGCACGGATGCGGGCGACATTCGGCAATGGGTCGCCGCAGGCGCTCCGGCTGATGCCATCCAGACCCCCCGTCTGGCCGATGATCTGGCGGCGCTGCGATCCAATCGCGCGGTCCATCCCCCCGGCCGCAGCGCCCCGGTGGCCCCTGCCGGGCTGATCCTGCTGGAGGAACCTTTTGGCCGCGCCCGCAGCGCCATTGCGCCGCTGATCGACCTGGCGCTGCACCTGGAGCTGCCGCCTGATATTGCCCTGGCCCGCCGCTCGCTGCGGCGCGCCAGGGCCTACCCCGGCCCCGACAGCCCTGACCCCATTGCGGCCAACTGGCATGCGGAAACACTGGAAGATCTGGTGGCGCAGTTCCAAGCCTATCTCGGGCCGCAGCGACAGGCCTATCGCCTGGCAGAGGCACAGGCAAAGGCCCTGGCGGATGTGATTCTGGACGGGCTGCACCCACTGCCGGATCTGGCAGCCCAGGCGCAGCGCGCCATCGCCAGCTTACCTGACAGCCGCAGTCAGCACGTCACAAAAAAACCAGAAAATGAGGAGAAGCCATGAGGGAATTTGGAACCATCGGCGTGGTGGGTGCAGGCACCATAGGATCTGGGGTTGCCCAGCTTTTTGCCCAGTCGGGACTGGCCGTTGTGCTGGTTGATAGCAGCCCCCGGCAGCTGGATATCGCCTGCGAGAATATCACCAAAAACGCCCGGCTTTATGGCATGGTGCACAAGGGGCTGCCCGCCCCAGCCGAGGTGCTGGAAAACCTGCAGTTCAGCGCAGATATCAATGCGCTGTCGGGGGTCGATTTTGTTGTTGAGAACATCACCGAAAACGTTGCGCAAAAAACCGAGGTTCACCGCGAGATTGATCAGGTGCTGCGCCCGGATGTTCCCGTGGCAGCCAATACCTCAGCAATCCCGATCACCCGCATTGCAGGGTTTTCCAGCCATCCCGAACGGGTCATCGGCATGCATTTTATGAACCCCCCGCCCATCATGCCCATGGTCGAAATCATTCGCGCCACCCATAGCACCGCCGAGGCTTTGCAGGCGGCAGAGGATCTGGTCGCCGCAGCGGGCAAACACGCCATCACCGTCAATGACAGCCCCGGCTTTGTCACCAATCGGGTGATGATGCTGATGGTCAATGAGGCGATGTTTCTGGTCCACGAAGGCGTTGCCGGCGTGCAGGAGGTGGACCGGCTGTTCAAGACCTGTTTTGGCCACAAGATGGGACCACTGGAAACCGCCGATCTGATCGGGCTGGATACGGTGAAACTGTCCTTGGACATTCTCTATGACGAATTCAACGACCCCAAATATCGCCCCTGCCCGCTGCTGAAGCGGCTTGTCTATGCCGGGCAAACCGGCCGCAAATCCGGGCGGGGTTTCCACCATTATGACCAATAATCAAGAGGTTCTCATGACTGATACCATGACCAATCCGCAAGCCGCCATCGCCGGTTTTATGACCCGTTCCTTTGACGGAGCCGAAATAGACCCCGATCAGGATATCTTTGAAGCCGGCTATGGCAACTCCATGTTTGCCATGCAGCTGGTGGCCTTTGTTGAATCGCATTTTGGTCTCGAGATCGAGGCCGACGACCTGGATATCGACAACTTCCGCTCCATCAATCGCGTGGCCGCGCTTGTCGCGCGCAAGCAAGAGACGGTGACCGCGTGAACCTGAGCACCAGCCAGACCACCGCCGCCCAAGCCCCCTGTCAGGCTCCCTGTCAGGCGCCCAACCTGGCACACTGGGAGACCCTGGCGCAGGTGGAGGTTGCCCCCTTTGCCAGCCAGATTGATCAGCAGGCCCGCGTCCCTGCGCAGGTCATTTCTGCCCTGCGGCAGGCTGGCGCCTTTGCCAGTGGGTTTACCGGTGGATTTACCGCTGGGGCTACTGCGGGACCCGCTGCTGATCCCGCTGATGCACTGGCAGCGGCGCTGGATCATGGCCATATGCATCAGGCCTTAGGCGCGGCCAGTGCCTCGGTGCAGGGGGTGTTGAACGTACATCACATGGGCGGCAGCGCGCTGGCCAAATGGAGCAGCAAGGCGCAAAAATCCCACTGGATGCCAAAGCTGCTCAGCGGCGAGATCTGCTGCGCCATTGCCATGACCGAGCCAGAGGTTGGCAGTGATATCTCGGCGGTGCAGACCCAGGCACGTCCCGTCACCGGCGGCTATGAGCTCACCGGTCAAAAGGCCTGGATAACCTGCGGGGATTTTGCCGATCTCTTTGTTGTGATTGCCCGCACCGAAGCGGGGCCAACCGCCTTTTTGCTGCCAAAGGAAACCCCGGGCCTGCGGATAGACCCCATCGAGGGCATGTTGGGATGTCGCGGCTATATGATGGCAAATTTGCATCTGGAAGCCGCTTTCCTGCCCGAGGATCATCTGTTGGGCCGCCCAGGGTTTGGCGCCTCCCATGTGGCCGTTACCGGGCTTGAGGCCGGGCGGCTCAACCTCGCCTGGGGCTGTGTGGGCCTGGCCGAGGCCGCCTGCCAACTGGCGCTTCGGCGGGCCAAGACGCGGCAGCAGTTTGGCGCTGCCATTGGCGACTTTCAGCTTGTGCAGCAGCTGCTGGCCCGCATGGCCACCGATATCCACGCCGCCCGTCTGATGTGCCAATCCGCCTCCTCCGCCCGCGCCCTGCGGCAGATGGATGCTGCAAAACAGGCCACCATGGCCAAATATTTTGCCTCGCAGATGGTGGGGCACGTCACCCGTGATGCCCAGCAGATCTTTGGCGCCGAGGGCATTGGCGGCAATAGCCCCATGGCGCTTTATTATCGCGATTCACGCATTATGGAGGTGATCGAAGGCACCACCCAGGTGCTGGAAAGCCTGATCGCGCGGCTGGCGCTCTCTGAGGTGGCCCTCTCATGAAGCTGACCCGTGATATCGACCTCTCTGCTCTCTCTGCCGAAAGCCGTCTGGCCATTGTCGATGGGCTGCTGGCGATTGGTATCAAAGCCGCGCTCACACCTGAAGGCACCGCGCAGATTAGCGCCTGCAAGGACGCCGAGATGGCAGAGGCCATCGAATTTGCCGAGGCCATGCGCAAGACCCACCGGCTGGTGGCCCGCCGGGTGCTGCGGCAAAGCGCGGCGCCCGCTGTACAGGGCTGCACCGACGCCGAACTAGCCGCCTGTGGCGATCTGCATTTCTTTGCCGACGGGTTGACCGGGATCAGTGGGCTTTTGCTCAGGCTGTTTCGCTATTTTGAGACCACCTTTGCGGGCTATGCCGCGCATTACGCCGCGCTGGACCAACATTACCCGGTGATGATGCCCGCCAAACTGCTGCAAGAGGTCGGCTATATCAGCAATTTCCCCCAGCATGTCACCCTGTGCAGCCATTTCCCCGATGAGCTGCCGGTGCTGGAGCAGGTGGCGCAGCTTTGCAAGCAGCCCCTGTCCGAATCTCAGGCGGCGGAATTGGGCGCGGTACTGGACGATCCCCAGCACGTGCTGACCCCGGCGGTCTGTCTGCCCTGCTATGCCCAGCACGCCGGCCTGCGCCTGGCCAGCGGTGAGGTGCGACGTCTAACCATGCAGAACCATGTCTTTCGCTACGAGGCAAACCGGTTTCAACCGCTGTCACGCGGCTGGGATTTTTCGGTGCGCGATATCGTGTTTTTTGGCTCTGGCGCCGACCTGACCCACTTGCGCGCTGATGTGATGGAGCGGGTGTTTGACTTTTGCGAGAGCCTGCAGATGGATGTCAGCCTGGAGCTGGCCAATGATCCGTTTTTTGTCGATGGCAGCCGGGACAAGGTGGTCTACCAGCGCATGGGCGAAGTGAAATACGAGCTGCTGTTTCATATCCGCGACCGGGAGGCGCCGCTGGCGGCCTCCAGCTTTAATCTGCATCGCGATTTCTACACCAGCGTCTATGACATCGCATTTGCGGACGAAACTCGGGCCGAAAGCGCCTGTATGGGCTTTGGTCTGGAACGCTGGCTTTATGCCTTTGTGCGCCAAAAAGGTCTGGATCCTGCTGGCTGGCCAGCGGAGGTCCGCAGGGCTGTCATGGCGACAAAAGATCCTGCGGCGTAAGGGTGATTGGCTGCAAACACAGATCCCCAGTCTGAGAGGCCTGTGAGGTCTGTGAGGCCAGGGCCAGCCAGTGCCCTGGCAACCTTTGGCACCAGATCTGCCAGTCCTGTGGTGCCCCGTGTTCAGGCGGCAATTGGGACAGATTGGCTGCCGGGCCGTCAAATTCGATCTCGCGCGGTGGCAGGCCAAAGCCAAGCCCCGTGGCCTTCATCAGCGCCTCTTTGGCGGACCACAGCTGGGTGAACCTGTCCTCTGGCGCGGCCTGAGCCGCCATATAGGCGCATTCCGCAGGGGTCATGACGCGCGGCGCTAGCTCACGATAGGTTTCCGGTGGTGCCAGCCTTTCGACATCCACGCCCATGGGGTGATCCGCCCCCAGGGCCACCGCAATCAGCCCCCTGGTGTGGGACAGATTGAAATGCAGATCCGGGTGATCAATCAAAAAGGGCTTGCCCTGCGGCGTAGAGGCAAAGCCGTAGCTGTTCAGCCCGGCGCCCCGCAAAGCCCAATGCAGGGCAGCATGGGCCACAACAAACAAATGCAGCGCCTCGACGCAGGAAAAGCGCCGCGCCCTTTGGCGTTCTGACGTGTGTAGCTCTGCCATCAAAGCAGAAAGCAGCCCATTACAAAGCGCAGGTACTGGGCACAGAAAAAGTGAAATGCCTTGTCGCATCCTTTACACCCAATCCAGGCCGCCACCCGGAATCCAAACCGCTATTGACTGAACAATATCTTACGATTACACGTTTAGGTAGCTTTTAAATTGACAAAGGCAGATTGGAATTCCGATGGATAAAAATGGCGAATTGCCAAATGCCTTTTTCATGCAGATTTCCGGGCTTATCAAGGCTCGCCTATTCCTGAAGATTGAATCAATAAATCCCTCCGGCTCCATCAAACATAAAACGGCGCTCAGCCTGATTGATGCTGCAGAACTATCAGGTAGGTTGCAACCCGGTGGCATGGTGATTGAATCAACCTCGGGAAATCTGGGCATTTCTCTGGCGGCCCTCTGCGCAAAACGCGGCTATGGCTTTACCAGCGTGGTGGATCCCAATGTCTCGGCGCAAAGCGTCGCCATGATCCAGGCCTTTGGCGGCAAGGTGATCCGGGTCACCTCCCGCGATGCCCAGGGCGGCTATCTGGGAACGCGCATTCAACTGATCAAACAGATGCAGCAGGCGGATCCGACACTTTACTGGACCAACCAATATGCCAACCCCGCCAATCCGGCGGCCCATGCGGGGCTCACCGCAGTTGAGATTGCCACCGCCCACCCCGATGCGGATTGGGTTGTGGTCGGCGCCGGGACCACCGGCACCCTGATGGGGGTTCTGGATTATTTTGACGGCACCCGCCATCCGGCGCGGGTCCTTGCGGTGGATTCAACCGGCTCCATCACCTTTGGCGGCAGGCCCGGCCCGCGCTTTATCCCCGGCCTGGGAACCAGCCGCATCCCCGAGATCTTTCACCCCGAAAAACTCGGCAATACGGTCATGGTCCCGGAACAAGACGCGGTTCGGATGTGTCGCTGGCTTGCCACCACGCACGGCTATCTAGCAGGTGGCTCAACCGGGTCTATCCTGGCCGGTGTCCAGGCACGGGCGGATCTGTTCCCCGAGGGCAGCAAGATCGTGGCGCTGTCCCCGGATGGCGGCGAAAAATACCTCGACACCATCTATAATGACAGCTGGGTGAAAGAGGTCTTTGGAACGCTACCGGATCTGGATCGCAGCCTGACTCGGCCCACACGACAGCTGGAAGCAATAGCAAACGGAGCCAAGTGACATGGGTACTGACAGCAAAGCAAAGCGCCCCGGGCTGCAGCTGATCGCCGCAAAGGCAATCCGCAACATTCTGCAGGGCAATGCGGAAGAGATCGAACAGCTGGTCACGCGCACCTATCAGGCGCATCACCAGCAGCAGACGGTCAACCCCGACAGCTATTTCCTGCGGTTTCCTGACAGTGATCGCAACCGCATCATCGCCCTGCCGGCCGCCATTGCCACCCCAGAGCTACAGGTTTCCGGCATCAAATGGATCGCCAGCTACCCTGCAAACCTCAGCAAGGGGTTAGAACGCGCCTCGGCGGTGATCATCCTGAATGATGCCGAAACCGGCTATCCCTTTGCGGTGATGGAAGGCGCGCAGATCAGCGCCATGCGCACGGCGGCCTCGGCGGTGTTGGGGGCGGATCATTGTTCCAACCTGGGACGCCGGGCAACATCGGTCGCCTTTGTCGGCGGTGGTCTCATCTCGCGCAATATCCTGAACCAGTTCTGCGGTCGGGGCTGGCAGATTGGCAAGGTCTGCTGCCATGATCTGAACCCGGACTCCGCCACGGCCCTGGCCAAACATGCAGCTGACAGCTGCGGGCTGGCGGCGCATCCCGGCAGTCTGGAACAGGCACTGGACGCCGAGATTGTGGTCTTTGCCACCAGTGCAATGGCACCCTATCTGCCTGAGGGTTTTCAATTTTCTCCCGGGCAAACCGTGCTCAATGTCTCGCTACGCGATCTGGCACCGCAACAGATCTTGACCGCCCAGAACGTCTTTGACGATGTGGATCATTGCCTCAAGGCGCAGACCTCGCCACATCTGGCCGAGATCCAGTCTGGCGGGCGCGATTTTGTCAGCGGCGCGCTGACCCAGGTGATCGATGGCACGGTGCGCCTGACAGACAACAAACCCGTGATCTATTCCCCCTTTGGCATGGGCATTCTGGATGTGGCCCTGGCCAGTTTTGTCTATGCCAAGGCCATGGCGCAGGGCGAAACCCTGCAAGTTCCTGATTTCTTTGGAAAAGTATCATAATTTTACGCCCCTAGGTCACCAACCTGAACCACAATAAGGGAGCGTGATCTCCGGCAAAGGTCTACCAATCCCAGCTTGATGAGGCTGGGATTGGTACTGGCAATTACATCAAGCCCAACAGCCGCGCGCCGTTGTTCTTGATGATGTCTTCGCGCAACTCGTCCTTGATGTCGATCTGCTCAAAGGCGCTCAGCCAGCGCTCGGGGCTGATCATCGGCCAATCCGAGCCGAACAGAACCTTTTTCTTCAGGATCGAGTTGCAGTAGCGCACCAGGATTGGCGGGAAGTATTTTGGCGACCAACCCGACAGGTCGATATAGACATTGGGCTTGTGCTGGGCCACCGACAGCGCCTCTTCCTGCCAGGGGAAGGAGGGATGCGCCAGGATGATCTTCATATCCGGGAAATCTACCGCCACATCATCTATATACATCGGGTTGGAGTATTTCAGCCGCATGCCATTGCCACCGGGCATGCCCGAGCCAACACCGGTCTGGCCGGTGTGGAACAGGGCAATACAGCCGTGCTCGGCCAGCACCTCGTAAAACGGGTAGGCCATGCGATCATTGGGGTAGAACCCCTGCATGGTGGGGTGAAACTTAAAGCCCTTGATGCCGTGTTCCTCGATCAGGCGACGGGCTTCGCGCACCGCCATCTTGCCCTTCCAGGGATCAATCGAGGCAAAGGGGATCAGCACATCATCGTTCTGCTTGACCAGGTCGATCACCTCATCGTTGGAATACCGGCGATAGCCGGTCTCACGCTCGGCATCGACCGGAAAGATCACCGCCGCGATGTTTTGCTTGCGGTAATGTGCTGCGGTTTCGGGGATGGTTGGCGGGTGCTGCCAAGGCGCGCCAAAATACTTGGCCATGGTGCTTTGCAGCTCGTCATAGCCGTCGTCCGCGTGGCAGCCACAGGATTCCTCGGCATGGGTATGAAAGTCGATTGCACGGACTTTGGAAATATCTACCATTTTGTTTCCTTTAGAGTTTTGCAATGCCGCTAGCAGCGTCATCATAGAGCCGCCCCAGCAGCGCGGCGCGTCCTGTCAGCACCTTGCGGAAGTTGAGATTGCCCTTGGCGGTGACTTCACCCTCGGTCAGTGAGGCGGGCTCGGCCAGCACAATGGCGCGCGCCACCCGTGTCGATGAGCCAGAGACCCGGCCTGAACGCTCGTTCAGGCGGTGATGGATCTCGGACAGCAGTTTCGGGCATGTCAGAGCGCCGTCGTCCTCTTCCAGTGTGAACCCCGCCGCGACCAGCGCATCGCGGTCCGGGAAGATCATCAGGCCAATCTCATCACGGTCCTGCCCGGTGATCACCAGATCCGCCGCCAGTGGCGCCAGACAGGCCAGCATTTCGATCCGCAGCCCTGCCGCCCGCACCCAGGTCCCGGTCAACAGTTTGAAGTCTTCCGAGATACGCCCGTCAAACTTCATGCCCTTGTTCACATCATCAGGGTCAACAAAGACCATGGCGTCGCCGGTGATAAAATAGCCCTCATTATCAAAGGCTTCTTTGGTTTTTTCCGCGTCCTGAAAATAGCCGGGCATGATATTGGGGCCTTTGACCCGCACTTCGCAGCGCATGTCATTGTCCGGGATCAGCTTGACCGTCACCCCGTTCACCGGCGCACCGACAACGCCGGAACGGCCAATTGGCTCTTGCTGCATCATTGTCGCGGGGGCGGTTTCGGTCAGCCCCCAGGAGGAGGTCATCAACGGCACCTCGCCTTTGATCTCAACCGCCATCTTTTCAAAGCTCTGCCAGACATCCTGTGGCAGCGAGGCCCCGGCGTAAAACAGCAGATCCAGGTTTTCAAAGAACCGCTGGCGCAGGGCGGTGTCCTTTTCCAGCGCGTCGCGCAGCATGGCAAAGCCAACCGGAACGTTGAACACCAGACTGCCTGTCACCATCGACAGGTTTTCCAGGGTACGGTCAAACAGGCCTTTGACCGGCTTGCCATCGTCGATATAAAAGCTGCCGCCGTTGGCCAGCATCATGTTGAAATTATGCGAGCCGCCAAAGACATGGTTCCAGGGCAGCCAGTCCACCACCCGAGGCGGATGGTCACGCAAAAACGGCAGCCCGTCAGCCAGTTGAGTCTGGTTCACACACATCATCCGATGGGTCGTCAGCACCCCCTTTGGCGCCGAGGTCGACCCCGAGGTCATCAGGATCTTGGCCACGGTATCCGGACCAACCTGTGCATTGGCCGCATCCAGACCAACGCTGGCATCGCCCTGCAACAAGGCGTCAAATGTCGTGACCGTCTCAATGCTGCCAGGACGGCTGGCGACGATCTCGACACCTTCCAGTGCATCCAGCTTCAGGGCTTCACCATATTGATCCGCATCCACCACATAGGCCATGGTAGGGTGCAGCAGCTCAATGGCCTGACGCAACCGACCATGAGCCCCATGGATCAGCGAATATTGTTCAGCCACCGGGGCCACCGGCACGCCGATATACTGCGCCGCCAGCGCCAAAAGCCCGTGATCCACGCCATTGCCCGACATGATCAGGATCGGCGTATCTGCGCCCATGCCCCGCGCCAGCAGCGACTGCGCGATCAGCCGCACTTTTTGCAGCGTGGCGCTATAGCTTTCCTCGCGCCAACCGGCGC
This sequence comes from Pseudophaeobacter arcticus DSM 23566, assembly GCF_000473205.1. NCBI lineage: Bacteria > Pseudomonadati > Pseudomonadota > Alphaproteobacteria > Rhodobacterales > Roseobacteraceae > Pseudophaeobacter > Pseudophaeobacter arcticus. The sequence goes on along the minus strand of NZ_AXBF01000004.1, from coordinate 34,052 downwards.
CGCTGCGCTCTGCCAGGAACACCCGATCCGGAGCCTCCTTGGCCCAGCGGTGCAACCAGTCCGAGGTCTTGTCGACAACCGGCCCCAAATCATGGGTTGAGCGCAGCAAAATGGTGCCATCGGCGCGATCCTCGCGCGAAATCGAGTGCCTGAGAAATTGCGAAGTACGTTTCATGAGCTATGCCTTCCCTCTGCTGGTCTCGATTGTTTTCAACGCCGCGACAACAATCTGGCGTGTTTCTTCGTCAAGCCGCTGCAAAAGCAGCGCTTCGTGGGCGGTGACCGCAGCCACGGCTTTCTCGTACAGCCGCCGCCCGGTGAGCGTCACCTGCAGGGCATAGGCGCGCCGGTCCGTTGGCACCCGGTCGCGGACAATCAGCTCGCGGCGTTCCAGCTCGTCGATGATCACCACCAGATTGGGGCGTTCCACATCCATGGCATCCGCCAGCTGCGACTGGCGCAGGCCGGGGTTGTCGACGATCAAAACCAGCGCCGTATAGGTCAACATCCGCAAATCAAAGGGTTTGAGCGTGCGCACCAGATCGGTCTGGATAATGTTGAACGCCCGCTTCATGTGATACCCCATGAACTGGCGCAGGGTGGCATCGCTGACATGGGTCACTTCGGATTTGACCACATCAGAGGCCCCGCCCGCTTTTCCATCTAGCTTTTTCATATCCTCACCGAAACTTTGGCGCGCGTTTTTCAAGAAAGGCCTTCAGGCCTTCTTCGGCGTCGGGGGTCGTCTGCGACAGGGCCGCAGCCAGGGATTCCGTGAACAACCCGTCGCTTTGGGACATGTCATTGATCCGCGCAATCGACTGTATCATCAGATAGTTGGACAGTGGCGCATTGCGGGCGATTTTGCCTGCTAGCTGCTGCGCCAGCGCCATGGATTCACCTTCGCCCACCGCATAATGTGTCAGCCCCAAAGCAAGGCCTTCTGCGGCATTGTATTTGCGGCCCGTCAGCATCATCTCGGTCATGCGATCCGGCCCCAGCAGGCGGCCAACACGCGCGGTTGCGCCACCACCGACAAAAATGCCCCGGCGCCCTTCGGGCAGTTGGAAAATTGTCGAAGCTTCGGCGATGCGCACATGGGTCGCAGAGGCCAGCTCCAGCCCGCCGCCAATGGCAGCGCCAAAGATGGCCGAGACCACGGCCAGGCCGCCAAACTGGATTTTCTCCATCACCGCATGCCAGTGGCGCGAGTGATACAGGTTATCTTCGGCGGAGCGGTGTACATGTTCCGACAGATCCAACCCCGAGCAGAAATGGCCCGCGGTGCCGGTCAGGATCACCACCCGCACCTCTTTTGGCGGCGCCGAAAAGAAGGCGTCCAGGGCGATCAACAGCTCTTCGCACATGGCGTTGCGCTTGTCGGGGCGGTTCATGGTCAGCGTCGCGATTGTATCGGCGATCTCGATCTTCAGAATTGGGTCGCTCATTGTCGTCTCCTCAGCGTGGCGGCAGGCGCACGGCCCCGTCCAGACGAATTGTGGTCCCGTTCAGGAACGGGTTCGAGATGATCTGCTGCGCCAAAAGGGCAAATTCTTCGGGCGCGCCCAACCGCGCGGGGAAGGGGATATTTGCAGTGATCTTTTCGGCGATTTCCGGCGGCAGCCCCTCCATCATCGGCGTCTGAAACAGACCCGGCGCAATGGCCATGACGCGAATGCCGGACTGGGCAAATTCCCGGGCGGCGGGCAGGCACATGGAGGCAATAGCCCCTTTTGAGGCCGCATAGGCCGCCTGCCCCAACTGGCCATCTTCAAAGGCGACTGAGGCGGTATTGATCACCACACCGCGTTCGCCATCACCCAGCGGCTCCAGCTCGGCCATGCGCCGCGCGGCATGGCTCATCACATTGTAAGTGCCAAACAAATTGACCTTCAGGGTCTTTTCAAACACGTCAAAAGACAGTTTGCCTTCGCGCCCGACAATCCGCGCAGCCATGCCAACCCCGGCACAGCTGATCGCAATCCGGGGCACCCCGCCCAGCTGGTCAACAGCACTGTCGATGGCGGCGCTCACGGCGGCCTCATCGCTGACATCCGCCTGCACCGCAACGCCGCCAATTTCAGCAGCAACATCGTTGGCACGGGTGATATCAAAATCCAGGATCGCCACCCTGGCCCCCTGCGCCGCCAACAGGCGCGCCGTAGCCGCCCCAAGGCCGCTGCCGCCACCTGCCACCAACGCAATTTGTCCGTCAATCAGCATTTATCGCCTCCCGGTGAAACACACAGGGGTAAGACACTCCCTGCGTTCAACATGTGTTTCCATATTGATTATACGACATAACCATTATAGTCAAACATTGTATCCGAGATGCGCTCACACCCCGCGAAAGGGTACTATTCACGGCTGCTCTGAAGACTGGTCTGAAAGGCCCGGACTCAGCGGCTAGGCGCTGGCCGACAGAAACACCCCATCAAAGAAGTTCGCCAGGGCCTGATGGGCATCAAGCGGCAGCACATGGGCGATATACTGATCTGGCCGCACCACAACCATGCAACCCAGATCGCGATCAACGCCACGCATCGCAAAAATATCCCCGGCGCCTTTGTGATCGACACAAAACACCTTCTCGTGGTCCTGCAACCCCAGCTTACCTGTAAGCGGTTTCAGGATCGCGGGCATCTTTTGGTCCAGCAGCACGTCAAAGCCCTGCTGGAAGATGGCACGCAGGTCGATCACCGCATCAATGTCCTCATCCCGGCGGCGGTATTTTTGCACAGCCGAACCAGGGTCAGCCATCAGCCAGTCACACAGCCGATACAGGTCGGATCCCGCAGTGCTGTTCTGGCCGGCAAAGGCATAGATCCGCCAGCGGCCATCCGCCTCTGCCACGTGACCCAGCTGCATCTGCATGGCATCCGCCACCCGGACCACCGGGGCGGAGTGAAAGCGCCGCCCGATCTCAAACCCCGGCGCCAATGCCTGATGGGTGTCAGGCCCAACCAGCGCAGAAACGCGGTATTTCACCGCCAACCCGCCGGTGAATTCCAGGTTTTCGACAAATTGTTTCTGGAACCGTGGCATCTCGCCGCCATCAAGTTGGGACTCTCCGGGGGGCGTCGACATGATCCGCGCCCATTGGTGATCCGTCTCGATCAGCCGTTTGGCCTCGCCCCAACGTTCAGCCGAGTAGCTGCGCAAGAGGCTGGGATCTGAGCGCCCCTTGAAGACCTGCACCAGTTTCCAGCCAAGGTTAAAACTGTCCTGCATCGAGACATTCATCCCCTGCCCGGCCTTGGGGCTATGGGTGTGGCAGGCGTCACCTGCGGTAAAGACCCGGGGGGTGCGATCCTGCCCCGCGGGCACATCGTCAAACCGGTCGGTCAGCCGGTGGCCAATCTCGTAGATCGACCACCAGACCACCTCTTTTACGTCGATACTGTAGGGCTGCATAATCCGGTTGGCGGCCTCGATCATATCATCAGCGGTAAAATTGCGGCTGGAGACACGTTCATCCGGGTTCAGCTTGTCCAGCTCCACATACATGCGAAACAGGGATCCACCTTCGCGGGGCAGGATCAGGATATTGCCCTCTGTGGCTGAGGTAATCAGACATTTCTGGCGCACATCCGGGAAGTCGGTATTGGCCAGAATATCCATCACCCCCCAGGCCTGATGGGCCGCATCGCCGTGCAGCTCACCGCCAATCGCTGTGCGCACTTTTGATCGCGCCCCATCGCAGCCAACCACATAATTGGCGCGCAGCGTTTTGGTCTCACCGGCATTCACCCCGGTGTTTTCCAGGGTGACAGTGACCGGGTGGTCAGTGGTATCCGCGTCAACCACCAGATCGCGGACCGCCCAGGAATAATCCGGCTCCAGCCGGGTGGGGGCGTTTTTCATCACCTCCAGGAACAATTCATGTACCCGCGCCTGGTTGATCAGCGTGTGCGGCATCTCGGAGGAACCTTCGGGCACATCCTGCACCCGGCCAATACGGCTGATATGCGCCGGGGTCTTGGGGTCCGGTGACCAGAAGGCTGTCTGGTTCACCCAGTAGCTTTCCCGTTTGACCGTCTCGGCAAAGCCAAAGGCCTGGAACATCTCCATGGTGCGGGTGTTGACCCCATCGGCCTGGCCCTTCTCAATGGGTCCGGGTTTGGGCTCTACGATCATGGTTTTGATTTCGGGAAACTGCGCCAACTGCGCTGCCAGGCACAGCCCCGCCGGGCCACAACCGGCAATCAGCACATCGACCTGGTCCGGCAGGGGCTCAAAGGGTCCACGCGCGCGACGATCGGGTGCCGCAGGTTTCACATCCGGATTGCCGCCTCGAAAACCCTCTTTGTAAAACTGCATCGCTGTGCTCCTTCACTGTGAAACCAGACCCCCGAGGGCTGTCGCACTATTTAGTATCTGTACTTACTATATTGAGTCAAGAAATTAATATGTGTACTTCCTATCATCTGGGACCCAGCTATATTACACAGAAAACGACGCTAGAGAGCAAAAGGAACGGGCGATGCGAGTACAGAATATGGCGGGGCACCTGATCCGCAGGCTGAATCAGGTCTCCACCCATATCTTTGCAAAACAGATGCAAGAGGCCGGCCACGACCTGACACCGGTTCAGTTTGCAGCCATGGATGCCATTGCCGCCTACCCCGGGATCGACCAGGCCGGAGTCGCCGCCAAGATCGCCTATGACCGTGCCACCATTGGCGGCGTGATCGACCGGCTGGATCACAAGGGCTATGTCGCCCGCAGCGTCAGCGCGCGGGACCGGCGCGCCCGCGAGGTGCGGCTTACTGAAAAAGGTCGCGCGTTGTTCGAAGAGGTCCTGCCGCTGGTGGAACATATGCAGGGCGAAATGCTGGAGGCGCTGACGCCAGATGAGCGCGCAGCCTTTCTGGCACTGGCCCGCAAGGCGCTTGGCAAATCAGCCCCTGCTCTGCCCTAGGACCCTGGCCCATTAATCCATCGCCAAATAAAAACGGCCCCTGACACAGGAGCCGCTTTTTATAATTTTCCAGAGCAGGCTAGCCGCCAAAATCATCCAGCATGATGTCTTCACGGTCGACACCAAGATCGAGCAGCATGTTGATCACCGACTGGTTCATGATCGGCGGACCACACATGTAATATTCGCAGTCTTCCGGCGCCGGGTGGTTTTTGAGGTACTCTTCAAACAGCACGTTATGGATAAACCCGGTGTAGCCAGTCCATTCGTCTTCGGGCATCGCGTCAGACAGGGCGACGTGCCAGTCAAAGTTGTCAAACTCAGCCGCCAGCGTGTCGAAGTCCTCAACAAAGAACATCTCTTTCCTGGAGCGCGCGCCGTACCAGAAGGAGATCTTGCGATCGCGGTTTTCCAGACGTTTGAGCTGGTCAAAGATATGGCTGCGCATGGGCGCCATACCGGCGCCACCGCCGATAAAGACCATCTCTTTCTGGGTGTCGCGGGCAAAGAACTCACCAAAGGGACCAGAGATCGTCACCTTGTCACCGGGTTTCAGGTTGAAGATGTAGCTCGACATCATGCCCGCAGGGATGCCCTCAGATCCGGGCGGCGGTGAGGCCACCCGCACGTTGAGCATGATCATGCCCTTTTCATCCGGATAGTTGGCCATGGAATAGGCGCGTTCTACCGGTTCAGTGACAACCGATTCATACTGCCACAGGTTAAAGCGGTCCCAATCGGCGCGGTAGTCTTCTTCGATGTCAAAGTCGGTGTATTTCAGCGCATGGGCCGGGGCCTCGATCTGGATATAGCCACCAGCGCGGAAGTTCACATCCTCGCCTTCGGGCAGATCCAGAATAAGCGCCTTGATGAAGGTGGCGACGTTTTCGTTGGAACGCACGGTGCATTCCCACTTTTTGACGCCGAACACTTCTTCGGGCACTTCCACTTCCATGTCCTGCTTGACCGCGACCTGACAGGACAGACGGTCGCCGCAGCTGGCTTCGCGCTTGGTGATATGGCCCTCTTCGGTGGGCAGAATGGATCCGCCCCCAGAGTGCACCCGCACCCGACACTGGGCACAGGTGCCGCCGCCGCCACAGGCCGAGGGGACAAACAGCTTTTCCGCCGCCAGCGTCTGCAGCAGCTTACCACCGGCAGGTACGGAAATGGTTTTTTCGCCATTGATGGTGATGTTCACATTGCCGGTAGAGACCAGCTTGGAACGGGCCGCGATGATGATGCTGACAAGCGCCAGAACGATCAGGGTAAAAAGGACAATGCCAAGTCCAAAAGTAGCCATTGTGCCAGCCCCTTACAGTTTCACGCCACTGAAGGACATGAAGGCCATAGCCATCAAACCCGCAGTAATGAAGGTGATGCCAAGACCCTGCAGACCATCAGGAATGTCAGAATATTTCAGCTTTTCGCGCACACCGGCCATGGCGGTAATTGCCAGCGCCCAGCCAAAGCCGGAAGACAGGCCATAGGTCGCCGCCTCGGCAAAGCCATAGTCGCGTTCCACCATGAAGAGCGAGCCCCCCAGGATGGCGCAGTTCACGGTGATCAGCGGCAGGAAGATCCCCAGCGCGTTGTAAAGCGGCGGGAAGTATTTATCCAAAACCATCTCAAGGATCTGCACCAGCGCCGCGATGACGCCAATATAGGAAATCAGCCCCAGAAAGGTCAGATCCACATCGGGAAAACCCGCCCACCCCAGCGCGCCAGGCGCCAGCAGGTAGGTCAGGATCAGGTTGTTGGCCGGCACGGTGATCGCCTGCACGATCATCACCGAGATCCCCAGGCCAATAGCGGTCGAAATCTTCTTGGAAACGGCGATGAAGGTACACATGCCAAGAAAGAAGGAGAGGGCCAGGTTCTCAACAAAGATCGCCTTGACCGCGAGGGAGAGGAGCGCTTCCATCAGTGGGCCTCTACGACTTGAATTTTATGTTCACGCTCTTCCACCTGTTCGGGTTTCCAGGTGCGGAAGGCCCAGATCAAAAGACCGATAACGAAGAAGGCAGAGGGCGGCAGCAGCAGCAACCCGTTTGGCACATACCAGCCACCGTTGTTCACGGTTTCCAGAATGGTCACCCCAAACAACGAGCCCGCGCCAAACAGCTCGCGGAAAAAACCAACCAGCATCAGGATAAACCCATAGCCCAGGCCATTGCCGATGCCGTCGATGAAGGAGGCCACCGGCGGGTTCTTCATGGCAAAGGCTTCGGCCCGGCCCATGACGATACAGTTGGTAATGATCAGACCCACAAAAACCGACAGGGTTTTGGAGATTTCAAAGGCATAGGCCTTGAGCACCTGATCCACCAGGATCACCAAGGATGCAATGATCACCATCTGCACAATAATGCGGATCGAGCTGGGGATCTGGTTGCGCAGCACCGAGATGAACATGGACGAAAAGGCCGTGACCAGCGTCACCGCGATGGTCATCACCAGCGCCACTTTCAGCGAGGAGGTCACCGCCAGGGCAGAACAGATGCCAAGCACCTGCAGGGTGATCGGGTTATTGTCGACCAATGGGTCGAGCAGCATTTCCCTACGTGTCTGGGACATCAGATATCTCCTGCTTTGAGATTGGCAAGGAACGGCGCATACCCGGTTTCGCCCATCCAGAAGCGCACCAGGTTGTCGACACCAGCCGAGGTCAGCGTTGCCCCTGACAGCGCATCCACATGGAACTCTTTGCCAGCGGCGGGCGCGGTCTTGGCCACGGTGATTTGCAGCTCACCAGCCGCATCCGTCAGATGTTTGCCCTTCCACAGGGCCTTCCAGCGCGGGTTGTCCACCTCGGCGCCCAGACCGGGGGTTTCGGCGTGGCTGTAAAATTGCAGACCAAAGATGTCATTGCCGTTTTCTTCCACCGCGATAAAGCCATAAAGCGTCGACCACAGACCATAGCCATGCAGCGGCAGGATCACCTTGTCGATCTCGCCTGCGTCATCCTTCAGCAGATAGACGGTCATGTATTTTGACTGCCGCCCGATCGAGGCCGGGTCATAGTCCAGTTTGATCGAGGTCGCCGGATCATCCGCTGCGGCGCGGTCGTCAAATGTGGCCACATCAAAATCGTCGGTAAACCGACCGGTGGCCAGCTCCAGAATGCGCGGCTCAAAGGAGGCGCCAAAGGCCTCGGTCACATTGACGCCGGGTTCATATAGGCCTGCGACCTGCAGAATATTGATCTGCTTGTCTTTCAGCTTGTTGGCTTCCTGCGTCGGGCGCAGCGCCACTGCCGCCGCCGAAACGATCATCGAGGCACAGAGGCAGAGCACCACGGCGACAAACAGGGTTTTGCCGGTGGAATCGGGCGAGGCCTCAAGGAAGCGCTGGATCGCGCCTTTGTTGGTTTGCTCAGACATGACGCTTCGCTCTCCGTTTGATATTGGCCTGAATGACAAAATAGTCGATCAGCGGCGCAAAGACGTTGCCAAACAGGATGGCCAGCATCATGCCTTCGGGGAAGGCCGGGTTGATCACCCGGATCATCACCACCATGAAGCCAATCAGCGCGCCATAGAGATAGCGCCCCATATTGGTATGGCTGGCCGAAACCGGCTCGGTGACCATAAAGACCATGCCAAAGGCAAACCCACCGGTAACCAGATGCCAGTACCAGGGCATTGCAAACATCGGGTTGCTGTCGGACCCAATGGTGTTGAGCAGCAGCGAGAAACCCACCATACCCGCCATGCAGCCAATGATCAGACGCCAGTTGGCAATCTTGGTCACCAAGAGGAAGGCCAGACCGATCAGGCAGGCCAGCGTCGAGGTCTCGCCAAGGGAGCCCTGAATAGTGCCGATAAAGGCATCCATCCACTCCACCCCATTGGCGGCCAGCTGATCAAACCCGGCCGAAGCAGAAACCGCCAGCGCGGTGGCGCCGGAGAACCCATCCACGGGCGTCCAGATGCTGTCGCCAGACATATAGGCCGGATAGGCAAAATACAGGAAGGCACGACCGGTCAAGGCAGGGTTGAGGAAGTTTTTGCCGGTGCCGCCAAAGACCTCTTTGCCGATGACCACGCCAAAGGAAATGCCCAGGGCCACCTGCCACAGCGGAATACTGGCTGGAACGATCAAGGCAAATAGCATCGAGGTCACCAGAAAGCCTTCGTTGACCTCATGGCCGCGCAGGGTGGCAAAGATCACCTCCCAGATGCCGCCAACCACCAGCGTAACCAGATAGATCGGCAGGAAATACAGCAGACCATGCGCCATATTGACCAGCGGCTTGCTGGGGTCAAAGCCGACCCCGAGAACGTCCAGCACGGCAACGCGCCAGCCCGTGGCCTCGTAGTGGCCAAGCGCGGTGTTGACCTGCAGGCCGGTGTTATAAAGACCAAACAGAATGCAGGGGATCGTTGCGATGACCACATAGGTCATGATCCGCTTCATATCGATATAGGACCGCGCATGGGGCGCAGCCGTTGTGACCGTCTTTGGTGTATAGAGGAAGCTTTCCACCATCTCGTAGATGGGGAACAGTTTCTCCCATTTGCCACCCTTGCTAAAGTTCGGCTCGATGCGGTCAAAAAAGTTACGGAGACCCAAGAGACTATCCCTCCTTTTCGATCTTCGTCAGACTGTCGCGCAGCGCCAGTCCGTATTCGTATTTTGCCGGGCAGGCAAAGCCGACCAGCCCGAGATCTTCTTCGTCCAGTTCCAGCGCACCCAGCGCCTGGGCCTGATCGGTATCCATCACCAAAAGCGCGCGCAAAAGCTGCGTTGGCAAATAGTCCTGCGGCATCAGCTGTTCAAAGGTGCCGGTGGGCACCATGGCGCGCCGTCCGCCATTGAGGTTTGATGTCAGCGCATAAAGCTTGTTCGAGAACAGCGATCCCAGCACCGGCTGCACCGCGTATTTGCTCGCCATCGGGCGAATCCAGCCCATGGCAATCTGTTTGTGGTCTTCTTCGATCACGGTAATCTGGCGCGCGTAGCGCCCCAGATAGCCATCGGCACCGGCGCCCGCACGACCCGACAGGATCGAACCGGAAATCACCCGCGGCGCCACAGCGCTGTCCAGCTCACCGGCCAGCAGATCCGCCATCGACGCACCAGCCGTGGTACGGATCAGACGTGGTGTGCTGACCAGCGGTCCCGACAGGGCAACAATGCGTTCGCCGCTGACCCGACCAGTACCCAGCAGACGGCCAATGGCGATCACATCCTGATAGCCAATGCTCCAGACTGTTTTGGTCGTGGTGGGCGGCTCGATGAAATGCATATGGGTGCCAGCCAGGCCCGCAGGATGCGGCCCGTCAAAGCCAACCACCTCAACACCTTCGGCACTGGGGATCGAGGCGTCACCGGATTGGCAGAGATAGGTATTGCCCGCGCTCAGCTTGGCGATGGCCTTGAGCCCCGCCGCAAAGTCATCGGCCGCCTGATTGATGATGACGCTGGCATCCGCTGCCAGTGGCTCTGATTCCATCGCCGTCACATAGATCGCCGCCGGGCGCGTATCGGATGCGGGCACCTTGGAGTAGGGCCGGGTGCGGAACGAGGTCCACAGACCTGCCGCGCAGAGACGTTTTGCCAGACCTTCAGCCGTGGCGACATCGCCGAGCGCGGAAAAATCCACCGGATCAGCCGCTGCGGCATCCACTTCGATCTCGACGCTGACCAGCACCCGACGGGCGCCACGGTTCACCGCTTTGACGCGGCCCGACACCGGCGAGACCACCTGCACATCAGGCGTGTCCTTATGGGCAAAGACCGGGGAACCGGCGGCGATCACATCGCCCTCCTGCACCGCGAGACGGGGTTTCAAACCTAGGTAGTCGCTGCCCAGCAAGGCAACGGTCCTGACTGCGGGACCCTCGTGAATTTCCTGTGCGGGGGCGCCCGCTACCGGAAGTTCGAGTCCTTTTCGTAGCTTGTAATGCCGCAACTCTATCTCTTCTTCTTTTGCTGTTGGTCAGAACCAACACCTCTGGGCCGTTTGTTCGGATTCGACCTGCAAATAGTCTGATCTGGGCCAAGTTCCCACCGGGAAAAATGAAAAAGCGCGTTTCCGTGCCATTTCCGACCGTATCCAACCTTGATTGACAGAGCCGCGAATAGCGTACAATAGAAGGGCGTTTCAAGGGTAGGTGGATAAATGGCACGTCTCTTTCTTGTCGCTATGATGTTTTTTGTTGCAGCCTGCAAATCGGATCCCGTCACGCTGAAGTTCAGCGGCGAGACCATGGGCACGACCTACAACATCGTGGCCATCGACAAAACCGCAGATCTGTCATCGGACGCGCTGCAAGCTGCCATCACCACCGCCTTGGCCAAAGTGAACAGCCAGATGTCGAACTGGGATCCAAAATCTGAGATTTCACAGTTCAACGCCGCGCCCTCCACCGATCCAATTGCAATCTCGCCCGAACTCGCCAGCGTCGTGACGGCGGCAAATGAGATCCACCAGAAAAGCGAGGGCCTGTTTGATGTGACCCTTGGCCCCCTGATCGAGATCTGGGGCTTTGGCGCCCGCACCCCCGACAGCCCGGTGCCCACGGATGAAGCCATAGCGGCGGCCATGCAACAGGTTGGTCAGGCCAAGATCCTGTCGCTGTCCCAGGATCCCCTGACGCTGCGCAAAAGCCTGCCCCAAACCTCGGTCTATCTGGCCGCCATCGCCAAGGGCTACGGCGTCGATCAGGTGGCCGCCGTTTTGACCCAGGCCGGGATCAGTGACTATATGGTCGAAATTGGTGGCGATCTAGTCACCGCAGGGCTGAACCCCAAAGGCGAAGCCTGGCGCATTGGCATCGAGCGACCAGATGCCGCCAGCCAGACCATCGAAGAAATTGTCGATGTCTCGGGCCTTGGCATGGCCACCTCGGGCGATTACCGCAATTACTTTGAACAGGATGGCATCCGCTATTCCCATATCATCGACGCTGTGACCGGCCGCCCCATCACCCATGGCACCGCCTCGGTGACGGTTCTGGCGGAAAACGCCATGATGGCCGATGGCTGGGCCACCGCCCTGCTGGCGCTGGGTCAGGAGCGTGGGCTCAAGATCGCCGAGACCGAGGGGCTCGCGGTTTTGTTCATTGCGCGCCAGCCCGATTCCGGTGAGACAGGGTTCGCAACCTCCACCAGCTCGCAGTTTTCCAAGCTGCAAGCCAAGCAATAAGGGCAGACCCTGATGGCCACATTCCTTTTTACCTTTGGGCTTTTGGCACTGATCATGCTGGGCATGTCACTGGGCGTTCTGCTGATGGGTAAAACCATCAAGGGCAGCTGCGGTGGGCTGAACGCCATTTCCGGTGCGGACAAATGTGTGGTCTGCAGCAAGGACATCGACCCAAACAGCCCGCTGCGCGACAAGCTCCAGTGCAAACGCGCCCGCAAGATGGTCGAACAGATGGAAGCCGAGATGCGCACCGAAGGGCAGACCGGCAGTTGAAAACCGGCGATTAAAAACTGGCCCTTGATCGTCAGACGGTCAGGCCAACTCTGGTGAAGATCAACGCGGGCGGCCCATTGGGTCGCCCTTTTGCTTGGCGCAAAGCGCGCCTCAGAGCGGCGCCATTGGAACAAAGGCCAGTGTCAGCAGCGCCAGGGCCGCAATCAGGCCAAACAGCCACAGCTGCCAGCGCGGTCCTTCAGCCTTCCAGACCCGGCGATAGCGGTTGCCCGCCAGCACCGCCAGAAAAATCAAAATCGTGGCGATAAGCGGCGTCAGTGTGATCTGCGAGGCGAGCAAGGTATTCCCCCAAAGGCATTTTGTCGTCTAAGCTGCCCTAAGGCACATCGTCTTTAGATCTGCATGACACAGCACAGGACCCATAGACAACCAGGCGCAGCAACAACAGGGAGCATTTCAACATGCCAAGTTCTTATCAGGCCCCCAACCGTGGGGATCAGGCCAAAAAGACCAGCCACAGCCAGTCTGTTCAAAGCAATATCTCGCACGAAACAGCAACAGTCGGACAGCTGATCAGCAAAAAGGGCGGCACCACCTATACGATCTCCTCCCATGATACCCTTAGCACTGCTGTCACCGTCTTGCGCGACCGACGCATTGGCGCCCTGCTTGTCACCGGAACCGGGGGCACATTGGAGGGCATCCTGTCAGAGCGTGACATCGTGCGCAAACTGGCGGAAACGCCGGGACAGACCCTGCCGCAGACAGTGGGTGAAAACATGACATCCAAGGTCGAAACCTGTGCCCCCGGCGACCCATTGGTCACGGTGTTGCGCCGCATGAACGAAGGGCGTTTCCGGCATATGCCCGTGATTGAAGATGGCAAACTATGTGGCATGCTGACCATTGGCGATGTGGTGAACTATCGCCTGAACGAGCTGGAGTATGAGGCCCTGCAACTCAAGCAGATGATCGTTGGCTAAATCACCCTGACCTTTTGCCCCAGGGGGCAGGAGGTCACAAACGCGTCGTGCTTTCAAATTTTATTCAGTCTTCGGATAGGATTGGAAAGCGCCGTCCGGTGATATGCAGCAGTTCCTGCACCGCCGTCACCAGTGCCGGTCCTACGTTTTCGGTGATCAGTTCATCGGTCAGGTCGGATTTGCGCGCACCGCTGAGGAAAGCAACAGGCTCGCCAAACTCCGAGGGGCGATAGGGTGTCGCAATGGCGTTGATGGCAGCGTTGAACCGCTGCTCACCGCGCACAAAGGCATATCCGTCACTCAGCAGGCTGGACTGCGCCTGGCCGCCAAAATCCCGATATAGATCCTGATCCTCTGGCGACATGGCCTGGATCAGTTTTGCCAGTTCGCTGCGCCCCAAGGCGCCCAGAAAAGCCGCCCCCGAAGAGGAGGTCAGCATCGGCATCCGATACCCCACATTGAGCCAGGTGGTGGTGGAATTGCGCGGACGCCAGGTTTTGACAATCAGCATCTTGCCATCGTCCTGGATCGCCACACCAATCAGCGTCTTGGTGGCATCCGCCAGTTTCTGCATGATTGGGCCTGCCGTTTCGACAAAGCCAAAAGAGGCCCCGGCGATATTGCCAAGCGCCAGCGCCGCAGGCCCCAGCCGGTATTTGTCGTGGTGATGGCCATGGGTCAGATACCCCAACGCGCAGAGGGTAAAGGTCAGCCGCGACACGGTAGACCGTGGCAGGCCGGTGCGCTCTGAGATCTCCAGATTGCCAAGACCATCGTCATTGGGCCCAAAGGCCCGCAACACATTGAGGCCACGCGCCAGAGTATTGGCAAATCGCTTGTCGTCTTTCAGATCTGGCATCGCCTCTAGTCCTAGCAGTGGCAAGAAATTCCAACGTATAGAATTTCTTGCCAATGAAAAAGCCTGTTCATCTTGCTGTCATCGACAACAAGAGAGAAATCGACGGAAAGCCCACAATCAGTGCCAGAACCACCACATCCACACATAAGAAACGCCAGATGCCGGCAAATACGGTGCCAATTGGCGCCGCCTTGCCCACCACGTTGGACAGAACAAAGACGTTCAGCCCCACCGGTGGGGTGATCAGGCCAATTTCCAGCAGTTTTACCACCACGACGCCAAACCAGATCAGGTTCATGCCGTAGGATTCCACCAAAGGCACCACCAGCGGCAGGGTCAGCACCATGATCCCGATCGGATCCAGGAACATGCCCAACATCAGGTAGACGCCACAGATGCAGATCAGCAGCACCACAGGCGAAAGCTGCGCGTCCGCCACCGTTTGCACCAGCGCCGGTGCCATACCGGTCAGGGCAATGGCCGCGACAAAGATCTTGGCCCCGGCCGCCACGATGAAGATGGCTGAGGTCTGCACGCAGGTTTCCCGCACCGCCTCCCAGAGCCCCTGCAGGGTCAGGCGTTTTTGACCAAAGCCAATCACGGTGGTGATGACAACGCTGACCGCCGCCGCTGCTGTGGCGGTGAAAAAGCCGCCATAGATGCCAACCACGATGATCACAAAGATCAGCGCCGCAGGCCAGGCTTCGCGCGCGGCTGCCATTTTCTCGCCCCAGCTGGCGGCTGCGCCCTGTTCGGGGACCAGTTTGGGATTGACCCGGATCCAGACCCAGATCACCAGCACAAACCCCGCCAGCGTCAGCAATCCCGGCAAGACGCCTGCCAGGAACAGCTTGCTGACCGAGGTTTCGGTAAAGATGGCATAGATGATGAACAGGATGCTCGGCGGGATCAGCGACCCCAGGGTGCCCCCCGCCGCCACGCTTGCGGTCGCCAGACGGGGGTCATAGCCCAGCCGCAGCATCTCGGGCGTGCAGATCTTCCCCATGGTCGAGGCACAGGCGAGGCTGGACCCGGTGATGGCGGAAAACCCGCCGCAGCCCATGACCGAAGCCACCGCCAGACCACCGCGCTGGCGCACCAGCCAGACTTTGGCAGAGTTATAGACAGCCGTGGTGATACCGGCGCGATAGGCAATATTGCCAAGCGCCACAAACAGCGGGATCATCGACAGATCAAAGCTGTGCACCAGATCAAAGGAGTTTGAAAACACCAGCGACGAGGTCGCCCGAATGGCCCGCTCGGGCATGAAGGTGCCGGTTCTGAAGGCAAAGATGGTAAAGGCGGCCAGTGTGGCAACCCCAATCAATGCAAAGGCAATTGGCACCCGCATCGCCAGCAATACCAGCATCAGGCCAAAGGCCAGTAATCCAATCGTCGCCGGATCCATAAAGTCTATTCCCGAAATTGAAGTGTTCTACGAAGCGTCGCGACCGTCAGCGGCCGACGCGCAAAGGGGCCAGTTCGTACCCTGCTGAGTGACCTGCTCAGTGACCTGTGGGCTCGAAATCGAGGGTCTCACCGCGCCAGACGGTCCGGATGTCAGCCAAAGCCATCACCAGCAGACGCAGCCAGCACAGGGATACACCAATGACAAAGGCCAACCGTCCGGGCCATTGCGGCAGGTTCAGATCACCGTAAAAGGCGCTGCCGGTATTGATCTGATGCATCAGCTCTTTGCCGCCTGAATAGATCAGCGGGGTCAGGGCAAAGACGCCAAACAGGGTGCCAAAGATCACAAAATACTCCACCACCTTGGACGGCAGCATATTGGTCAGAAACTCAACCGAGATATGGGCCCGCTGGGTGGTGGCTGCTGCCAGGGGCATGATGATCGCCAGCACCATCAGCTCGCGCACGATGATCACCGCATCCGGCACCGAAGCATTAAACAGGTTGAGCGCAATCACATCGGCAAAGATCATCAAGGCCAATAGAATGATCGCCGCCGTTGCCACGTCGATAAAGAGTTTTTCGATCCGGTCCAGCATTTCGCCCCCTCCTGCTCGCTTTGAAATTTTGAAACACCTGCGACACACCTGTGACACACCGGGGCAGATCCTCCCCTGCCCCGGTGTGTCAGATCAGTGGCGCAGCTTAGTTGCGTTCCCAGGGATAACCCTTGGCCTCAAACTCGGCGGTGTAATCCGCGACCGCCTGGGTATAGACCTCGATCATCTTGTCAGGGTTCAGACCAACGCTGGCAGCGTTTTCTTTCCAGTCATTCAGGAAAGGTTCGGTGGCGGCGTTCAGCGCCGCGCGTTCCTCAGCCGAGACTTCCAGCACCTTGACCGGACGGTCGTATGCATCTTCCCGCATTGCCTTCAGGGCCTTGCTATTGGCGCCAATGACGATCTGGGCATATTTGTCCGCCAGTTCGGTTCCCGCCTGGGTCAGTACCGCCTTTTGCGCATCGCTCAGCGCGTCATAGCTTTGCTTGTTCATGAACATGCCGTAGCCACCGATCTGACCCCAGTTCAACACGGTGTAGCTGTCGATGACTTCGTGCCATTTCAGCGCTGGAACGATATAGGAATAGCCCTGGGTACAATCGATCAACCCGGTATCAAGCCCTTGATAGGCATCATAAACGCTGAGGTTCACCATGGTGGCGCCCAGCTCGCCAAAGACCTTGCCGTAGACGCCGGCGCCGCGCACCTTCAGGCCCGCGATATCCTCGATCGAATTGATCTCGGCGCCCTTGCAGGCGACGTTGACATCCGAAGCGGTGAAGGTGCCGATATAGACCAGGTTCTGGCGCGCCAGGTTTTCGGTGATCTCTGGCATGCTGCGCATCAGGTGGTCAGTGGCGCGCAGGCCAACCCAGGGGTTGGGGCCGCCCAGAGGCAGATCCGCCAATGAATAGGCCGCCATTTCCTTTTGGAAATAGGCCGAGATGACCGAACCGGCATCGGCTACACCATCGCCAATCGACGGCACCGAAGCCGAGGCTTTGAACAGGGCGCCGCCCCATTGCACGTCCAATTTCAAATCACCCTCGGACAGCTCGGCAATGCGGCCATCAAACCATTTCAACGCAGCCGGAACCGTGCCGCGCGCCGGGCCGCTGTGGCCGTAAAAGATGGTGGTCTGCGCCGCTGCAACAGTGCCAAAGGACAGCGCAATCGCCGCTGCACCCACTGTGGTTTTTACAAAGCTCATAGTCTGAATCTCCTCCCCGAGATCGCGTTTGGTCTTGGCTAACATACAGAAGTATATTCCGTATAGTAGAATTTGTGTTTAGTGAGAAATTTCCGGCATCAGCTGCTCTGCAAAGGTGCTCAGCAGTTTGGTCTTGAGGATTTTCCCGGTTGGGGCCACAGGCAGATCCTGCGCCAGAACAATCCGGGTTGGTCGCTTATAGGGGGCGAGTCTGTCCTTCACAAAAGCCGAAAGATCCGCCTCGCTCAGCCTGCAATCCGCCGCAACTTTGACAAAGGCCAGCACCTCTTCGTTGCCAGAAACCTGCCGACCCACCACTCCGGCCATGATGACCTCGGGGTGGTCCGTCAGGGCGCCTTCGACCTCGACCGGGTAGACATTAAAGCCGGAGCGGATGATCAGCTCTTTTGAGCGCCCCACGATATGCAGGCGCCCTTCGTCATCAAACCGGCCCAGATCGCCGGTACGGAAAAAACCATCCCCTGTCAGCACTTTGGCGCTTTGCTCGGGATCGCGGAAATAGCCCTTCATGATCTGTGGACCGCCCACCAGAATCTCGCCGATACCCTCGGCGGGGGTGGCGCCCTCGGCGTCAAAATCCAGCCGGAGGGTGCTGTCCTGCATGGGGTGGCCAACGCTGACATCCGGATCGCCCAGGGGGCTGGCCGTGGCGCAGACACCGGCGGTGCCTTCGGTCAGCCCGTAGCCGTTTTGCAGTGGGATGCCATAAAAAGTCTCGGCCTCACGCTTCCAGACCGGGTCCAGCGGGGCGCCGCCAGAGGAGACAAACCGCAGCATCCCCATATCATAGTGCGGCGCGTTTTGCGCCCGCGCGTAGTGAAACAGTTGCGCATGCATCTGCGGCACTGCGGGCAGCAGGGTCACATCCGTTTTCAGCGCCTTATACAGCCGCTCAACCGAGAACCGCGCCTCCAGCCGCACCGCGCCCTGCGCGCCGCAAATCGACAGGAAGGAAACAAAGCCAAAGATATGCGACAGCGGCAGCGCCAGATAGGTCATATCGTTGTCCTGCATGCCGCGCACCTTGGCCGAAGCCGCAGCAGCACACAGCAGGTTGTGGTGGGTCAGCATCGCCGCCTTTGGCGCGCCGGTGGTCCCAGAGGTATAGAGCAGCAGCGCCACCTGCGCGGATCCGTCCTCAAAACAGGGCTCCGGCTGGCTGCCCCTGCGCTGGAACAAGCCCACGGTGCCGTAGCTGCCAATGGCGGTCTTGGCCGAAAAAGCCTTACCGTGGATCACCGCCGTATCAGAGGCATCGCTGCAAAACACCACGGCACTTGGATCGCTATGGGTGATCAGCCGGTCAAGCTCTGCATGGGTCAGCCGCGCATTCAGCGGCACGGAGGTCGCATCCAGCTGACTGGTGGCAAACAGAAAGGCACAGACAGACAGGCAGTTCTCAAACACCATGACCACGCGATCACCGGCTTTGACCCCCTGCGCCAGCAGAACCTCCTTGGCCTCAGCGGTTGCAGCAGCCAGTTCGGACCAGCTGTACTTTCTATCCGCATAGTCAATGATCGCCAATGCGTCAGGCTTTGCGGCAACAGCCGCGCTTAATGTGTCGTGAATTCGGGTCTGCACGCAGGTCCCCTCCCTATGAATCCTACTGAAACCGCCCGCCTGTCCCCTTGCCGCCCCCAAGGGCAGCCTCCTACCGCCCAAGAGACTCAGGATCGCGCGTTGCCACGGGTATAGACCGGTCGGCTGCAAATTTCAATATGTGGAATTCATGCAGCCATAGTGAAACTCTGCACCTTGACCTAACCCTTTGAACGGGATGGCTCAAAAATTGTGCACGGCCCCCTGAACCCAAGTAGGATTAGCACCACAAGCCCATTGCAGCGCTGCTCAGCAACGGAATCTGCTGTCATAGTCAAAGGAGAATTGACTTTAATTATGTGCAGACTTAAAAAAATCATGCGTATGCTTAATAAAAATCTTCAGGGACGGAGAGTGAAATGAAACGCAGAGACTTTATCAAAATTGGCGCCGCGGGAGCCGCGGCCAGCACCCTTGCAGCGCCAGCCAGCGCACAGGGGATTCGCCAGTGGAACATGGTCACCGCCTGGCCCAAAAACCTGCCTGGCCCCGGTGTTGCGGCGCAGATGCTGGCCGACCGGATCACCACCCTGTCGGGCGGTCGCATCGAGGTAAAACTGCACGCTGCTGGTGAACTGGTGCCAGGCCGTGGTGTTTTTGATGCGGTCTCTGAAGGCACGGCTGAGCTCTATCATGCGGTTCCGGCCTACTGGGGCTCCAAATCCAAGGGCATCCTGCTGTTTGGCTCGCAGCCCTTTGGTCTGCGCGCGGATGAACAGTTTGGCTGGCTCTATCACGGCGGCGGACAGGCGCTCTATGATGAGATCTACGGACGGTTCAACCTCAAGCCCTTCCTCTGTGGCAACTCTGGCCCACAATGGCAGGGCTGGTTCCGCGATGAGATCCACTCGCTGGATGACCTGAAAGGTCTGAAATTCCGCACCACCGGTCTGGCCTCGGAGATGTGTTCCAGGATCGGCATGGCGGTACAGTCCATGGGGCCGCGCGACATGTTCCAGGCGCTGCAGACCGGCGCGCTGGATGCCGGGGAATTCATTGGCCCCTGGAGCGACAGCGCCGTGGGCTTTTATCAGGTTGCAAAAAACTACTACTGGCCCGGTGTCGGTGAGCCCTCCTCGGCTGAGGAATGCGCAGTGAACGCCACCGCTTATGCCGAACTGCCGGACGATCTGAAACAGGCGGTCAGCTATGCCTGCGAAAGTCTCTATAATCCGGTCTGGACCGAATATACCACCAAACACGCCCAGGCGTTGAAACAGATGGTAGAGAACGAAGGTGTTCAGGTCAGAATGCTACCCGATGACGTGGTTGCCGCAATGGCGGACGCCGCTGCTGAGGTTATGGCGGAACTGGCTGAGGATGACGACGAGCTGGTCCGCCGCATCACCGCAAGCTTCACCGCCTACCGCGATTCGGTTGGCTCCTACATGAGCTACGCCGACAACGGCCAGATGAACGCCCGCGCCAAGGCGCTGGGGTACTAAGAGCCACGCTCTCCAACCAAACAACACCGGTGCGGGGCTCCCCTCCCCGCGCCGGTTTTCTGAATTTGAGGCGCAGATGCAGCGATTAATCACAGTATTGGACGGCTTCAGCCGAACCACGGGCAATCTGCTGCGCTGGCTGGCGCTGGCAATGTTGCTGGCGCAGTTTCTCATCGTGATCGCGCGCTATGTCTTTGGCTATTCCTCCGTCGCGGCCCAGGAATCAGTGCTCTATATGCATGCCACCCTATTTATGCTGGGCGCGGGGTATACCCTGCTGAACGATGGTCATG
Source organism: Pseudophaeobacter arcticus DSM 23566 (assembly GCF_000473205.1). Lineage (NCBI taxonomy): Bacteria > Pseudomonadati > Pseudomonadota > Alphaproteobacteria > Rhodobacterales > Roseobacteraceae > Pseudophaeobacter > Pseudophaeobacter arcticus. Next base: position 13,361 of record NZ_AXBF01000004.1, on the reverse strand, counting down.
TGCGGGTTGATATCTTTTATGACCGGCTCAGCGCTGCGGGCAAAAACCGCATTGATCTGGCAGGCCACCTGCTGCTTTTGATGCCTGCCATGGGAATGGTGATCTATTGGTCCTGGCCCGCCGTTGCGAATTCGTGGAAAATCCTCGAGGGGCCCATATCCGTTGGCGGCATCAAAGCGGTTTTCCTGATGAAAAGCCTGATCCCCGCCTTCTGCATCCTTGTCCTGCTGCAATCGCTCTCCTGCGTGCTGCGCATCCTGTTCCAGAGCGAGACCCGTGATGGCTGAATACCTCGACATCCTTATGTTTGGCGCGCTTGTCGTCGCCATTCTCTCTGGCTTTCCGGTGGCCTTTTCCATTGCCGGCACTGCAATCTTCTTTGCCATTCTGGGTTGGTCCCTGGGGGTGATGAACATCAACCTGCTGGGGGCGATGTCGCAACGGATCTTTGGGCTGCTGACCAATAATGTGCTGATTGCAATTCCGCTTTTTGTACTGATGGGGGCCATCTTAGAGAAAAGCCGCATTGCCGAAGACATGCTAGACACCATGGGGCGCTCCTTTGGGCAGCTGCGCGGAGGCCTGGGCATTTCGGTCATTCTGGTGGGGATGCTGCTGGCGGCCTCAACCGGGATTGTCGGAGCCACGGTGGTGGCCATGGGCATGATCGCCCTGCCCACCATGTTGCGGGCCGGATATGATCCGCGCGTCGCCTCGGGGCTGGTCTGTTCAGCGGGCACATTGGGGCAGATCATTCCGCCCTCTACCCTGTTGATCATCCTGTCGGATGTGGTGTCGAATGCCTATCAGCAGGCGCAGTATGAACAGGGCAAATTCTCCATCGACACCATTTCAGTGGGCCAGATCTTTGCCTCTGCCCTGCTGCCCGGTCTGACGCTGGTGGGGCTGTACATTATCTATGTCTTGCTGCGCGGATGGATCCGCCCCCAGGACATGCCCCCTGCCCCTGCCGACATGCCCCGCCCCCCCCTGTCCGAGGTGGTGCAGGCAATCCTGCCCGCAATCCTGCTGATCCTAGCGGTGCTCGGCGCGATCCTCAGCGGGATTGCCTCCCCGACCGAAGCCGCATCGGTGGGCGGCATTGGCGCCGCCCTGATGGCTGCGGTAAAATCCGGCGCCAACCGGCGCATTATCCTGTTCGGAACGCTCTGTCTGATTCTGCTGGCGATTGGCGCCGGCCTGTTCCCGGTGCGGCTGCAACGCAGCGATCTGAGCAGCGGCAGCTATGCCTTGGGGGCCGTCTATATGGGGCTGACACTGGCAGGGTTGACCGCCATCGCCCTGGCTCTGCGCAGCATGGTGACCCAAAAAGTGCTGCAACCCGCGCTGAACTCCACCCTCACCATGACCGCGATGATCTTTGCCACCATCCTGTCAGCCGGCATCTTCTCGCTGGTCTTTATCGGTCTCGGCGGTGAAGACAGGGTGCAGGAACTGCTGGCCGCCATGCCGGGCGGGGCCACCGGTGCGCTGATTTTCTCCATGCTGTTTATCTTTGTGCTGGGTTTCTTCCTCGATTTTGTCGAAATCTCGGTCATCGTGCTGCCGCTGCTGCTGCCAACCCTGATCATCATGGGGCATGATCCGGTCTGGCTCTCGGTGCTGATTGCAATCAATTTGCAAACATCCTTCCTGACGCCACCCTTTGGCTTTTCGCTGTTCTACCTGCGTGGCGCCGCACCCAAAGAGATCACCACAGGCCAGATCTATGCTGGGGTGACGCCCTTTATCCTGATCCAGATTATTGCCGTAGCGCTGATCTGGTTCCTACCCCAGATCGCCACCTATCTGCCCAGCGTCATGTTTTAATCAAAAGGGCGGCTCTGCAAGGGCCGCTCCGGGCCACCCTTGCAGATTCCGTCAGTGCCGCCGCGCTATTTCAACCCGCGCAGCAAATCCTGCGAGGCTGTGCCGGTGGCGGGCAGGCCAATGCTGGACTGATAGGCGCTGATCGCGGCCTGGCTTTTGGGTCCTAAAACCCCGTCCGCCCCATCCGTGTCAAAGCCTTTGGCGGTCAGACGTTTTTGCAACTCGACCCGGTCATCCTTGGTCAGCCCATTGGCATCCGGTGGGAATTTACCGCGCAAAGGCGGCCCGCCTGCAATGCGGTCCGCCAGATGGCCAACGCCAATCGCATAGGCATCCGAGTTGTTATAGCGCTTGATCGCCTTGAAATTACCCGTCACCGCAAAACTGGGCCCGCCCGGCTGTGGCTGCAAGGCGCCAGCGGCCGCCGCGCCGGTGACTTCCCGCCCCCAGCGGGTGCCGCGTGTCCAGCCATTGCGTTGCAGATAGGCCGCCGTCGAGGCCAGCGCATCCGCCGGGTCCTCAGACCAGATATCGCGCCGCCCGTCGCCGGTGAAATCCACCGCAAAGGCCTGATATGACGTAGGAATAAACTGGGTATGGCCCATGGCACCGGCCCAGCTGCCCGTCATCTTATTGGCGGCGATATCGCCATTTTGCAGGATCTTCAGCGCCGCGATCAGCTGCTTTTCAAAAAACGCGCCGCGCCGCCCGTCATAGGCCAGGGTCGAGGTGGCCGAGACCACCGGCACATCACCGCGCCGTTCGCCGTAAAAGCTCTCCAGCCCCCAGATCGCGGCAATGATGGATGCGTCAACGCCGTATTTTGCCTCCAGCGCCAGCAGAGTTTTCTGATGCCGCTGATAGGCGGCGCGGCCCTTGCTGACGCGCTCGTCTGAGACCGCAATCGACAGGTAATCTTCTAGTGTGCGTTTGAATTCGGTCTGGTTGCGGTCACGTTTCACCACCCCCGGCAGATAGCCGGCATTGCGAAACCCAGCCCGCAGGGTTGCCTCTGATATGCCCTGGGCCTGGGCGCGGGGGTAAAACCCATCCACCCAGGCGTCATAGCCGGCATTGGGCATGGGTTGCAGATCCGCAGGCAGTCCCGGTTTTGCCAACGGCATGCTGCCCTGCGGGCCCTGCTGATTGGCCGAGGTGACATTGCCGCAGGCCACCAGTCCAAAGGCGGCAACGCCAAAGCCAAAGCTCCGTCGTGAAACTTGGGTTGTTGTCTTGGAAATACTCATGATGTCTGCTCGCTGTTTTCTTTTACCCTAGCGCATCTCACCCCGCTTGCAATCTATGCGGCACCTCTCTGGCTGCATCTGGGCGCCTCCCCGCCGAATGCACGGTCCACGGATCTGCACAAACTCTGCACATCTCTTGCGCAAGCGCTGCGCGGGGACTGTGGCATCCCTTCCCTGGTCCTTACAAAGAAAAATGAGACAGAGGGAACAGAAGATGACAGGTGAATATATCGTGCGCGGCCTGCCCGCGTCTTTGCAACAGGATGGCTGGTGGCTGAACTGCGATAGCGCAGAAGACCCCGCCCCCGCCGCACCAAAGCAGCCGCGCAACTGGGCAGATCTGAGCCGCAAGGGCGGCAGCGCGATGCTGGCACTGGTGGTCCTGGTGGCGCTGGCGGACTGGCTGTTCTGGGGCTATGCGCCGGGGCTGTCAGTGGCTCTGTTCAGTTGGGCGCTGTTTGGCGCCGCCGTGCTGATAAATGCCCCCGACACAGCCCAAAGTAAACCGGCGCTGCTGTTTTTGCTGCTCACCAGCCTGCCGGTGATCGAACATTATCAGGCTCTATCACTGGGGTTTCAGCTGTTTGGCCTGATCACCGCCGTCGCCTGGATACATCAGCCGTCCAAGACCCGCCTTGCGGCGATACCCGCGGCAGCGCTGCACCTGCTGCGCGCCCTGCCCCTCACAGGCCTGCGGGCGCTGTTGCAGAACCTGTTCCAGACCGCCCCTGCCCCCAAACCGGGCGCTCAGCAAGCAGAGCAAACGGCCACCCTGCCCACCTCTTCCCTGTCGCGCTCCCTGGCCCGGCACTTTCGCAACTGGAGCTTTCCTCTGGGCGGTGCCCTGGTGCTGATCACCCTGCTGCTGCAGGCCAACCCGCTGCTGGAGCAAAGCCTGATGGAGATGCTGCGGTTTGATCTGGATATCATGGCGCTGCTGCGGCGTGTCCTGTTCTGGAGTGGCGCCGCCCTGATGATCTGGCCTTTTCTGGTGCCCACACCGCAAAAGGAAACAGCTGAAACAAAAGCCAAAAACACCTCCCACCGCCAGGGGTTGAGCTTTGGGCTCAATGCCGGATCGGTGCTGCGCGCCTTGGTGGTGTTCAACCTAATCCTCGGAGTGCAAAGCCTGATGGATCTCTCCATCCTCATTGGCGGAGCGGAACTGCCCGAGGGCATGACGCTGGCGACCTACGCCCATCGGGGCGCCTATCCGCTGCTGGCCACTGCCATGCTGGCCGGAGGCTTTGCCCTCGCCGCGCGGCCCTATCTGGGAAGCCATGCCAGCCTGAAACCGCTGATGATGCTGTGGCTTGGCCAGAATGTCCTGCTGGGCCTCACCTCGCTGTTGCGGCTTGATCTCTATGTCACCAGCTTTGGTCTTACCTATCTGCGGCTCTATGCGATGATCTGGATTGGGCTGGTGGTGGCGGGGCTGCTGCTGACCGCCTGGCAGATCCTCAAGACCTGCTCCAACCGTTGGCTGCTGCTGCGCTGCACCGGGCTGGGGCTGGTGACGCTATATCTTTGTGCCTTTGTCAATTTTGCCAGCCTGATTGCCGCCCAGAATCTAAGCATGAGCGCAACAAAAACGCTGGATTGGTACTATATCTGCACCCTTGGGCCCAATGCGGCCAGCGGGATCCAGACGGCACGTCTGGCGGATGCGGCTCTGCAAATCCCCCCCGGCTATGACAGCTGTTGGCAGCGCCCTGCCGATCAGGGAAACTGGCGCGAATGGGGCTTTCGCTCCTGGCGGGTAAGTTCCTATGCTGGGGCCGATTTTGACAGCTCAAGTGCAGATGCAGGTAAGGCAAAAGCCGATGAAGATTCTACTGGTCGATGACGACCCCCGCCTGCGTGAGCTGGTGCGCATCGCGCTGGAGCGCGCGGGCTGGCAGGTGGTGACCGCTGCCGATGGGCAGGAGGCCCTGCTGCATGCCAGCCGCGAACTGCCTGATTTCATCGTGCTGGATATCGGCCTGCCAGAGCTAGACGGGTTTGAGGTCTGCCGCCGCATCCGGCAACGATCAGAGGTGCCGATCCTGTTTCTCACCGCCCGCGATGATGAGGTGGACTGCATTCTGGGGCTGGAACTGGGCGCCGATGACTATGTCACCAAACCCTTTAGCCCGCGCGAGCTGGTGGCCCGTATCCGCACCATTCTGAAACGCAGCCAGAAAGCGCAGGCCCCGGCGGCCTTGACCCATGGGGAACTCTCCCTCGACCCACAGGCGCATCGCTGCCAGATCACCGGCCAAGACGTGTCTCTTACCGCCCGCGAACAGGGCATTCTGCTGCTATTGCTGCAAGACCCCAGCCGCATTCGCAGCCGTGGCGAGCTGATCACCCAGATCTGGGGGGCAGGCAGTCAGGTCTCTGATCGCACCCTGGACAGCCATCTGCGCAATCTGCGCGCCAAACTGGAACAGGCCGGAGCCAGTGATCTGATCGAGACCGTGCATGCCGTAGGCATCCGGCTCAGGGCGCTGCGCTGATGCCGGGGCAGTTGGTACAGAAATGGCGCCCCTCGCTGGCCCTGGTGCTGGGTGGTGGCCTGGTTGGAACCCTGATCCTGTCGCTGATTGGCCTGGTGGTGCTGCGCTATCTGGGGCCGGAAATAGGCTTTCGCAATGCGGCGACCCTGCTGGGCACGCTGATTCTGTTGGCAACCGCCTTTCTCGGCTGGCTGCTGGTGCGACTGCTGCTTTCGCCCATTCGCGCGCTCAATGCCTATGCCGCCCAAATTCGCAACACCCCTGGTCAACCCATTGATCCGCCATATCATTCTGGCACCACAGAGCTGCATGAAATGGCCCGCAATGTGGTCAATATGGCGGATCATCTGCGCAACCGGGAAATGACCATCCGCAGCTTTACCGATCACGTCAGCCATGAGATCAAAACCCCCGTCTCTGCCATTCGTGCCGCGACTGAGCTGATCGAGGATGGCGGCGCCCTGTCGCCCGAAGACCAAAAGCTGCTTGCCCAGATCGACGGTGCTGCGCGGCAGATCGAGGACCAGCTGATCGCCCTACGCGAGGTCGCCCGCGCCCGCGAGATGACCCATCAGGGCAGCAGCAGCCTCAGCGCGGTCAACACCTGGCTTCAGGCCGAATTTGCCGATCTGCAGCTGGCGCTGTCTGGTGGCGATCTGGCGCTGCCCATCGGGGCAAGCGGGTTGCAGATCATCCTTACCCATCTGCTGAACAACGCCCGCGAACAGGGGGCACAACGCGCTGTTATTGCGGCTCAGCTACTGTCTTCAGGTGTGGAACTCAGGATTACCGACGACGGCAAAGGCATCTCCGCCGGCAATGCAGCGCAGGTTTTTGACCCGTTTTTCACCACCAAACGCGCCAAAGGTGGCACTGGCATGGGGCTGACAATCCTGCGCAATATGCTCTCGGTGCATGGCGGTGATATATCCCTGCAGCCCAGCGACAGCGGTGCCTGCTTTGTTATTGGCTTTGCCACCCAAGCCTGCGCTGAAACCCGCCCAGGCTTGGGTGGCATTTTTGCCAAACCCCGTTAGGCTGGCAGGTGCAGATCCTCTTGTGCAGGCCGGAGCCCACATCATGTTCAGTCGTTTTCTTGTTTTGCTCGCCGTGCTTTGGCTGCTGCCCCTGCCCGCCGCGGCCACAAACCGCGCCAAGGTGGAGCGCCAGTTTCAGGACTGGCTACAGCAAGAGATCTGGCCCGAAGCCAAGGCGGCAGGCGTCAGCCGCAAGACCTTTAAGGCCGCTTTCTCCGGCGTCACGCTGAACTGGGATCTGCCCGATCTGGTGCCTCCTGGCAGCACACCGCAGGTGCCAAAACTGCAACGACAGGCAGAGTTTGGCGTGCCCGCCAAATATTTCAGCCGCAGCGGGCTGGATGGGGCAAGTTCGATGGGGCGTAAGATGCTGCAAAGCCATGCCGGCACCCTCTCGCGTGTCGAGGCAGAAACCGGGGTGCCGGGGCGGATTGCCATTGCCATCTGGGGCCGCGAAAGCGCCCATGGCCGTGCCAAAATCCCGCATAATGTGTTCCGGGTTCTGGGCACCAAAGCCTTCATGAGCACCCGCGCAGATTATTTCAGCGCAGAACTTATCGCCGCGCTGCAAATCGCCCAGGCCGGGCATGTCAACGCCGGAGATATGAAAAGCAGCTGGGCCGGCGCCCTGGGGCAGCCCCAGTTTATGCCAAGCAATTTCCTGAAATATGCCAGCGACGGCAATGGCGACGGACGCGCAGATATTTGGGGATCCGAGGCCGACACGCTGATGTCCATCGGGGCTTTTCTGGCGGAACACGGCTGGCAAAAGGGGCGCGACTGGGGCTTCGAGGTAAAGGTCCCGCCCGAGGTCTCCTGCAGCCTGGAAGGCCCGGATCAGGGCCGCAGCATCGCCGATTGGGAATCCTTGGGCATCACCCGGATCTCTGGCCGCCCCTTCCCGGCAGCGGAGCGCGATGGTCAGGGGTTTTTGATGATGCCCGCCGGGCGATACGGACCCGCCTTTATCGTCACGCCAAATTTCTACGTGCTGAAGGACTACAACAAAAGCGATCTCTACGCGCTGTTTGTCGGCCACGTTGGCGACCGCATCCAATACGGGGTTGGTGATTTCACTACCGGTTGGCAAGGCCTGGACAGGCTTTACCGCTCGGACGTGGCCGCGATGCAGCGCGGGTTGGAGGCCCTGGGCCATGATGTGGGCGGCGCCGACGGGTTGGTTGGATTCAAGACCCGCCGCGCGATTGGTCGCTGGCAAGAAAGCACTGGCAAAGACGCCCGGTGTTTTCCAGATAGTTCAATGAAATCATTGGCTTCAAACTAGTGTGATCAGATCACCCAGCCCCCTCGCACAGCCGGGGTGGCCGTGCTATAGCAACGCCAGCATCACCAGGGCAGCCTCTTTGGCAACCCGAACGCAGGACTTATAGACAGCACATGAAACGGGTTCTTGTTACCGGCACCGCCGGGTTCATCGGTTTTCACCTCGCCAAACTGCTGCTCGACGAAGGCTTTCGCGTGCATGGCTTTGACGGCATGACCGAATACTACGATGTCACCCTAAAGCAGCGCCGCCATGCCATATTGCTGCAGCACCCCAATTTTTCGGCCACCGAAGCAATGCTGGAAGACGCACAGGCGTTTGACGCCATGGCCGACGCCTTTGCACCAGAGGTGATCATTCACCTCGCCGGGCAGGCTGGCGTGCGCTACAGCCTTGAAAACCCAAGATCTTATCTGGAAACCAACGTCATGGGCACCTTCAACGTGATGGAGGCCGCCCGCCGTTTGAAGGTCCAACACCTGCTGATGGCCTCCTCCTCTTCGGTCTATGGCGGCAACGATGTGATGCCCTTTACCGAGCTTGATCACACCGATGCGCCGCTCACCATCTATGCCGCCAGCAAAAAGGCAAATGAGAGCATGGGCCATTCCTATGCGCATCTCTGGGATCTGCCGACCACCATGTTCCGGTTCTTTACCGTCTATGGCCCCTGGGGGCGGCCGGATCTGGCCTTTTACAAATTTGCCGATGCCATCCTCGAAGAGCGCCCCATCGACATCTATAACCACGGTGAGATGTACCGCGATTTCACCTATGTCGACGATCTGGTGCGCGGCATTCGCCTGCTGATCGACGTGGTGCCCCAGCGCCCCGCCAGCAAGGAAGAGATTGCGGCAGGCGACAGCCTCTCCGCCGTTGCCCCCTACCGGGTGGTCAATATCGGCAACTCCGAGAAGGTGCGTTTGCTGGACTTTATCGACGCCATAGAAACCAGCCTCGGCAAAAAGGCCATTCGCAACTACATGGAGATGCAGATCGGCGATGTGCCCGCCACCTGGGCCGACGCGACACTGCTGAAAAAGCTGACGGGCTATCAGCCGCAGACCAATTTCCGCGACGGCATAGATCGCTTTGTCGCCTGGTTCCGGGACTACTATCAGAAATAGCAGCCCCGGTTTTGCAGCCGCCCTATGGCCTCAGCCGATTTGGCGGGCGATCAGTTTCAGGATCTGTTCTGCCGTATCGGCATTGATCACCCTGCCCTTCAGCTCGATCCGCAGCCCGTCGGCAGACACCTCAGCACTCAGCGCCCCGCCTTTGGGCAGATCACGGCTTGGCAGCCGGGTGATTTCCTGCGGACGCCCGCCCCGGGACCTGTCACGCGGCGCGGCGCTTGCGTATTTCAGTGTCTTTTGCAGCAGGACCCATTCGGATTTGGCGTCCTGCGCCTTTGCCTCTGCCAGGGCAGCGCGCAACTGGGTTTGGTGGCCATCCCGCAGCGCCGTCGCCAGGGCAAGCCCCGCCTTTTCCGTCAGGCCGGTTGGGAACTGCAACAGATCGCCCAGGGCCTCGTGCACCAGGGCAAAGCTGCGCACCTTGGAGCGTTTTGCCTTGGAAGCGGCGGCAAAAAGCGCATCCACGGCGGCCTCGATACTGGGAAAGACCTCCTGCCCCTTTGCCAGCACCGCAATGCGGCCGCGCTCATAATGGCTGAGGTTGGCGCGTACCTCGTTTTCTTCCACCATCGAAACATAGGCCGCCTGCCCCGCGTCAGCCTCGCGCACAAAGGCCGGGATTTGGCCAAAGCCGACATCCTGCGCCGACAAGGCCCGATAGGCCTGAAGACGGCGAAAGCCCGAAATCAAGCCATAGCCAGTTTCCGTCCTGGCCACCTCGATGGGTGCGCGCAGCCCGTTTTCCTTGATCGAGGCCTGCAGTTCCGCCATGGCCTCGGCCTCTTCCACCAGCCGGTCACGGCGGATGAAATCCTGGTCGATGTCCGCAATTGCCAACATCTGCACAACCAGACCGTCCTTTTCAGCCTCGCGCCAGCGGGCGGCATCGCCCTGATCCCGGGCCAGCGCCACCCGGTCGGTGACCCCGGCCATACTGTTGAGGCTGGCGGCCTCGGCTGCGACCTGGGCGATAGGCGGCACCGCAGATTTGGTTTCAAACGGATTGGCCGAAGGTTTCGCGGCGAAACCCTCCTCCAGTTCTTGCAGCTCACTGGCGTCCGGGGCGATCAGTCTTCTGCGTTTAGCCATCTTGCTCGTCTCCCATATTTGCATCACGCCACCAGCAGCCGATCAGCAGTTCCTTGAATTCCGCATAGGTGCGGTCAAAGGTTTCCCGCCCCCGCACATAGGTGTCGCGGTTAAAGTCACGGTAGTCGGCCTCGTAGATGCCGTTCACCTGCTCCCCCGCCTGGCCAACCAGGGCCGTATAATCCTGCCGATAAGCATTCATGAAATCACCAAAATAGGCCTGGATCACATTGGCCATATCGGTCTGCTGACTGGCATCAAACCGGGTGACAATGGCCCGTACTACATCCCATTCGAACTTTATTTCTGGTAACCCCGCCGCGCGCTGTGCGGAATTTTCACCGTCCTCGATCGAGGCAAAGGTGGTGTAGAGCATGTCAAAGAAGCGCCCGGTCGAGTCGAACTCCAGATACGACGCCCCCAGCGGCACCAGCAGAATGTCCGCAGCAGCCAGCGCATTGATGGTCAGATAGCCAAGTGCGGGCGGCGTATCGAGAAAGATCACGTCATATTCATTGAGGATGTTTTCATCCTCCAGAAAATTTGTCAGCCCGTCCCACAGCGGCCAGCTGCGCAATCCCATGCGCCAGACCGGGATCTGAAATTCCGCCCAGTAAAGATTAAGCTGCGCCCCGATCAGATCGATATTGGGCCAGTGGGTTTTCTGGATAACATCCTGTGGCGTGGTTTTCAGCGCCTCTTGCAGCGTCTCATCCAGTGGGATCTCTGGCTGGCCCGCCGCCACCCGCACCTGGTTTTCAGCGGTGACCGCCTTGGCGTAGTCCTTGGCCACCAGCGGGAAGACGGTTTGCCATTCATCCGCAACCTTGCCCCCCATGATCGAGGTCATCGACCCCTGGCTGTCGAGGTCAATCACCAGCACCTTATAGCCGTCCAGCGCGGCAGACATTGCCAGATGCGCCGCCGTCGAGGTCTTGCCAACGCCGCCTTTGAAATTGGCCACGGCGACAACTTTGGCTGGCAGGCCTTTGGGACGGTAGGGCACATATTCCTTGGTGCTGACCCCCTCGCTGTCAAAGTGCTGGCGCAGCGCCAGAACCTCTTCCAGGGTGAACCATTTGGAGCCGCCTTCGCCCTCACCCTGAGGCAGATCAGGATTTGCCTTGAGGACCCGGCGCAGATGCGCAGGCGCTACCGGTATCAGGTATTTTGTGATTTCCCAGGTTGAGAATTTGCGCAGCCGTTTCTGGCCATCCGGGGCATATCCCCGCCGCGCCAGATCCTCGCGCCCCTTGCCACAAAAGGCTGCTGCCTTGGCAAAGCGGGCGGTACCAATCGGATCAGGCAGTTTTTTTGCGGCCGCCTTTGGATCCAGATTAAGATAGGGGGGCAGGGCAGGTGAGGGGGGTTTGCTCATATCGTTGCCTCATATTATGTTCGCCTATTCGGCGTATATCAGGGAAACTAGCGGACATCTTATGATCATTCCAGCATGGATATGCTACATTTGCGCAATCGTGACATATTCAGCAGGTTTCGCGGCGAAACCCAGTGAAATCAGAATCTTAGGCACAACATAGGTTTAGTTCTTTTAGGTATTTTAGAATCTTTGCCCAAGATAAGATGTTTTATTTCAACGGGTTGGTTTGATCTGGGGACCTAAGATCAGGATGAAAGGTACCAATCTGCGGGATCATAGGTACCCATCAACGGGATAAGTGGTGCCTTGGCGCGGGATCAGGGGCACCGATTCTCGGGATGGGCTCTCACCCTCGATTAGGCTCTCCTGTGGGGCGTTAGGCTCTAAAGTGACTCTGCGCCGGGTTCGGGGTGGGGCCGCTGTGGGAGCTTCGTTTGCCCCTGGTGAGTCGAGCAGGGGCAGGCGGCGGATTCAAATGGGGCAGGGGGCTCCTGTATATGGGTACCTTAAAAGCGGGGGTTCAGGAACCTGAGCGTGATTGATAGTTGGGTACCTTATATGGCATGATGTCGGAAAAATCGAGCAGGCAAATGGTATGAGCGATTCCCAGATCGACATGGATTCCCTATCCGGCGCATTGCGGCGGGAAACGGTGAAAAAGAATGTGGCAGCGATTCATATCAGCGGCAAGCTGAGCCTGTTGCAACGCAAGCTGTCAAATGTGCTGCTGCTCAATGCCTATGACGCGCTGACCACGGCGCAAAGCCACACCATTGATGCGCGGACCCTGGCGACAATCGTCGGCTACAACTCCAACGATTTTGACACCCTGCGCGCCAGCCTGCGCGCCCTGGCCGAAACAGTGGCGGAATGGGACATGCTGGATGACAAGGGGCGGCAGGAATGGGGGGTGTCGTCGCTACTGTCCTTTGCCAAGCTGAAGAACGGCGTTTGTGAATATGCCTATTCGCCGGCGCTGGCGCAGAAACTGCACGACCCCAAAATCTATGCGCTGATCAATGTGCATATCCAGCGCAACTTCAGCTCGGGCCATGGGCTGGCGCTTTATGAAAACTGCTATCGTTTTGTACGCACCCGCTCGACCGGTTGGTGGAGTCTTGAAACCTTTCGCAAGCTGATGGGCGTTGACGGCTCCAGCTATTACGAGAGCTTCAAGCATCTCAACGCCAAGATCATCAAGCCGGCGGTGGCGGAGGTGAATAAAAGCTCCGACATCATCATCACGCCGGAGTTTCAAAAGAAGGGCAGGGCGGTGACCGAGATCCGCTTTCTGATCAAATCCAACCCGCAGATGGCGATGTTCCAGATTGATGACAGCGACGGAATGCGCAATCTGGCGACCTACAAGGCGTTGCGGGGGCAGGGGGTCTCTGACCGCCTGGCGCGCCAGTGGATCACCGAACACGGCGAGGACTACGTGAAACAGAAACTGTCGCTGATGGAGGAACAGGCCCAGGTCAAAAGCTCGGTTGGCTACCTCTCGGCGGCGCTGCGGGATGATTATCAGCCTCAGAAACCTGCAGCAAAAATGGACCCCAGCCCCGCAGCAATCGAGGCCGCCCGGTTGCGGGATCAGCAGCGCGCCAAAGAGGCGGCGGAATATGCGGCGCGGCAGGCCGAGAGGGAAGAGCGGGCGCGTCGGCTGGACCTGGTGGAAGAATTGGTTTCGCGGCGAAACCCCACCCAGCGGGATGCGGATAAGCAGCTGTTCATGGCGGGGCTGGAGGACGATCTGGAACGCGAGAATTTTCGCGTCCATGGTTGGCGGTCGGCCTTGAATGCCAGCGCGATCATCGCCTTTTGGCAAGAGATGGAACCGGAGGGGTTTGAGGTATGA